>NZ_JASCPO010000112.1:0-18983 GCF_029960145.1 Pseudomonas sp. PS01299
GGCGGTGTATCAGTCAAAGAATATGTCGACTGACACACCGCCTTCGCGAGCAAGCCCGCTCCCACATTGGATTTATGCTGTTGGTTAGAGCGGGGCAGGCTCTTGAGCCGGTTTTGACTTGTCGATACCGGGCACATGCAGATTGCCCTCGGCCACCTGATCGCCTTCAAGCTGCGGCTGGGTCACCCAGGTCAGGATGTCGTAGTAGCGACGGATGTTCGCCACGAAATGCACCGGCTCGCCGCCCCGGGCGTAGCCGTAGCGGGTCTTGCTGTACCACTGCTTCTGCGACAGGCGCGGCAGCATCTTCTTCACGTCCAGCCACTTGTCCGGGTTCAGGCCTTCGCGGGACGCCAGTTTGCGTGCGTCGTCGAGGTGACCGCTGCCGACGTTATACGCCGCCAGGGCAAACCAGGTGCGGTCCGGCTCCTGAATCGATTCGTCGAGCTGATCCTTCATGTAGGCCAGGTACTTGGCGCCGCCCATGATGCTTTGCTTGGGGTCGAGACGGTTCGACACGCCCATCGCCTGAGCGGTGTTCTGGGTCAGCATCATCAGACCGCGCACGCCGGTTTTCGAAGTGACTGCCGGTTGCCACAGCGATTCCTGATAACCGATGGCCGCCAGCAGGCGCCAGTCGACTTTCTCTTTCTTGGCGTAGGTTTTGAAGTGCTGTTCGTATTTGGGCAGGCGCTGCTGCAAGTGCTGGGCGAAGGTAGTGGCGCCCATGTAGCCGAGGACATCGACATGGCCGTAATAGCGGTCTTTCAGGCGCTGCAGGGTGCCGTTCTTCTGCACCTTGTCGAGGTAGGCGTTGATCTCGTTGAGCAGGCTGTTGTCTTCGCCGGCGGCCACCGCCCAACTCTGGCTGCGCGCATCGCCGAGGTCGAAGGCCACGCGGATGTTGGTGAAGTACACCTGGTTCATCGCCACTTCGTTGGAGTCGACCAGCGTCAGGTCGATCTGGCCTTCATCGACCATGCGCAACAGGTCGACCACTTCAACGGCGTCGGATTCTTCGTATTCGATGCCTGGAAATTTCTTTTTCAGCTCCGCCAGTTGTTCAGCGTGGGTGCTGCCCTTGAGCACCATGATCTTCTTGCCGACCAGATCGCCTGGGTCGGTAGGGCGCGACTGGCCGTTGCGGTAGATGATCTGCGGGGTGACTTCGAGGTAGGAGTGGGAAAAGCGCACCTGCTTCTTGCGATCCTCGCTGCTGACCAGACCTGCCGCCGCCAGCACCGGGCCGTTCGGCTTGCCGATCTGATTGAACAGGTCATCGAGGTTGTCGGCGGTCTCGATCTTCAGTTCAACCCCCAAATCGTCGGCGAAGCGCTTCACCAGCTCGTATTCGAAGCCGGTTTCACCGCTGCGATCCTGAAAGTAGGTGGCGGGGCTGTTACGGGTAATCACCCGCAGCACACCATCCTCCTTTACGCGCTCGAGTGTGTTGGGTTTATCAACACAGCCACCGAGCATCAGGAAGAGTCCGGTTGCGATCAGCCATTTGGCGTACCGCGGACGCAAAGCCGTTGGGAAAAACATCTGCGCAGTATACGCAAACGGCTGCGGGCGCCATATCTCGACAGTGAGCGGCTTGTCTGCTAGAGATCACAAAACCGCACGAAACCCCGCAGGAATGGGGCTGAACGGCATTTTGTGACAGGAAAAATAAGCGCGGCTCGTGCACCCTCGGAATTTGACTTCAAAGGCAGAAACACAGATTGATATCCGAGTGCAACCGTGCGTAGCGTTTCGGGTGATGTTGAGGGCGGTTTAGGCTAGAATGCACGGCCTCAAAGCACACCCCTTCCCGAGGCTGTCCCGAAGATGTTGATCCTGCGCGGCGCTCCTGCCCTTTCTGCCTTTCGCCACAGCAAACTCCTTGAGCAACTGAGCCAGAAGGTTCCAGCTGTCAGTGGCCTGTATGCTGAATTCGCTCACTTCGCCGAAGTCACCGGCGTCCTGACCGGCGACGAACAGCAGGTGCTTGCGCGCCTTCTGAAGTACGGCCCAAGCGTTCCGGTACAAGAGCCGACCGGCCGTCTGTTTCTGGTGTTGCCGCGTTTCGGCACCATCTCGCCATGGTCGAGCAAGGCCAGCGACATCGCTCGCAACTGCGGCCTGAGCAAGATCCAGCGCCTGGAGCGCGGCATCGCGTTCTACGTGGCCGGGCAGTTCAGCGACGCCGAGGCCCAGCAAATCGCCGACGTGCTGCATGACCGCATGACCCAGATCGTTCTGGGCAATCTGGAACAGGCCGCCGGTCTGTTCAGCCACGCCGAGCCGAAGCCGCTGACCGCGATCGACATTCTTGGTGGCGGCCGCGCCGCGCTGGAAAAGGCCAACACCGAGCTGGGCCTGGCCCTGGCCGAAGACGAGATCGATTATCTGGTCAACGCCTTCAACGGTCTCAAGCGTAACCCGCACGACATCGAACTGATGATGTTCGCCCAGGCCAACTCCGAGCACTGCCGCCACAAGATCTTCAACGCCAGTTGGGATATTGACGGCGAGAGCCAGGAAAAAAGCCTGTTCGGCATGATCAAGAACACCTATCAGATGCACAACGAAGGCGTGCTGTCCGCTTATAAGGACAACGCCTCGGTGATCGTCGGCAACGTCGCCGGCCGCTTCTTCCCGGATCCGGAAACCCGCCAGTACGGCGCGGTGCAGGAGCCGGTGCACATTCTGATGAAGGTCGAGACCCACAACCACCCGACCGCGATTGCCCCGTTCCCGGGCGCGTCCACTGGTTCCGGTGGCGAGATCCGCGACGAAGGTGCAACCGGTCGTGGCGCCAAACCGAAGGCTGGTCTGACCGGTTTCACCGTATCCAACCTGCAGATCCCGGGCTTCGAACAGCCGTGGGAAGTGCCGTACGGCAAGCCTGAGCGCATCGTTACTGCGCTGGACATCATGATCGAAGGCCCGCTGGGCGGCGCCGCATTCAACAACGAATTCGGTCGTCCGGCCCTGACCGGCTACTTCCGTACCTTCGAACAGTCGATCACTACTCCGCACGGTGACGAAGTTCGTGGTTACCACAAGCCGATCATGCTCGCGGGTGGCATGGGCAATATCCGTGAAGAACACGTCAAGAAAGGCGAAATCGTCGTTGGCTCCAAGCTGATCGTGCTCGGCGGCCCGGCGATGCTGATCGGTCTGGGCGGCGGCGCCGCGTCCTCGATGGCCACCGGCACCAGCTCGGCGGATCTCGACTTCGCTTCCGTACAGCGTGAAAACCCTGAGATGGAGCGTCGCTGCCAGGAAGTCATCGACCGTTGCTGGCAACTGGGCGACAAGAACCCGATCAGCTTCATCCACGACGTGGGTGCGGGCGGTCTGTCCAACGCCTTCCCGGAACTGGTCAACGACGGCGACCGTGGTGGCCGTTTCGAACTGCGCAACATTCCAAACGACGAGCCGGGCATGGCCCCGCACGAAATCTGGTCCAACGAATCCCAGGAGCGTTACGTTCTGGCGGTCGGCCCGGCCGACTTCGAGCGCTTCAAGGCGATCTGCGAACGTGAGCGCTGCCCGTTCGCCGTGGTCGGCGAAGCCACTGCCGAGCCGCAACTGACCGTGACCGACAGCCACTTCGGCAACAACCCGGTGGACATGCCACTGGAAGTGTTGCTGGGCAAGGCGCCGCGCATGCACCGTTCGGTGGTTCGCGAAGCCGAGCTGGGCGATGACTTCGATCCGTCGAACCTCGACATCAGCGAATCCATCGAGCGCGTCCTGCATCACCCGGCCGTGGCGAGCAAAAGCTTCCTGATCACCATCGGCGACCGCACCATCACCGGCCTCGTGGCCCGTGACCAGATGGTTGGCCCATGGCAGGTTCCGGTGGCCGACGTCGCAGTTACCGCCACCAGCTTCGACGTCTACACCGGTGAAGCGATGGCGATGGGCGAGCGGACTCCGCTGGCGTTGCTGGACGCTCCGGCGTCGGGCCGCATGGCCATCGGCGAAACCCTGACCAACATTGCCGCTTCGCGCATCAACAAGATCTCCGACATCAAACTGTCGGCGAACTGGATGTCCGCTGCCGGCCACCCGGGCGAAGACGCGCGTCTGTACGACACCGTGAAAGCGGTGGGCATGGAACTGTGCCCTGAACTGGGCATCACCATTCCGGTCGGCAAGGACTCGATGTCCATGGCCACCCGCTGGAACGACAACGGCGAAGAAAAAACCGTGACCTCGCCGATGTCGCTGATCGTGACCGGTTTCGCCCCAGTGGCTGACATCCGTCAGACCCTGACCCCGGAACTGCGCATGGACAAGGGCACCACCGACCTGATCCTGATCGACCTCGGTCGCGGTCAGAACCGTATGGGTGCCTCGATCCTTGCTCAGGTGCACGGCAAGCTCGGCAAGCAGGCGCCGGACGTCGATGACGCCGAAGACCTGAAAGCCTTCTTCGCGGTGATCCAGGGCCTCAACGCCGACGGTCACCTGCTGGCTTACCACGACCGTTCCGACGGTGGTCTGCTGACCTCCGTGGTGGAAATGGCGTTCGCCGGCCACTGCGGTCTGAGCCTGAACCTGGACAGCGTTGCCGAAAACTCGGCAGAAATCGCCGCGATCCTGTTCAACGAAGAACTGGGTGCGGTGATCCAGGTTCGTCAGGACGCCACTCCGGACATCCTCGCGCAGTTCAGCGCGGCCGGCCTGGGTGACTGCGTGTCGGTGATCGGTCAGCCGATCAACAATGGCCAGATCAACATCACCTTCAACGGTGACACGGTGTTCGAAGGCCAGCGTCGCCTGCTGCAACGTCAGTGGGCCGAGACCAGCTACCAGATCCAGCGTCTGCGCGACAACGCCGACTGCGCCGAGCAAGAGTTCGACGCGCTGCTGGAAGAAGACAACCCGGGCCTGAGCGTCAAGCTGAGCTTCGATGTCAACCAGGACATCGCCGCGCCTTACATCAAGAAAGGCATCCGCCCACAGGTTGCCGTGCTGCGTGAGCAAGGCGTCAACGGTCAGGTGGAAATGGCCGCTGCCTTCGACCGTGCCGGTTTCAACGCGATCGACGTGCACATGAGCGATATTCTTGCCGGCCGCGTCGACCTGAACGAGTTCAAAGGCCTGGTGGCCTGCGGTGGCTTCTCCTACGGCGACGTACTCGGCGCCGGTGAAGGCTGGGCCAAGTCGGCGCTGTTCAACAGCCGTGCCCGCGATGCGTTCCAGGGCTTCTTCGAGCGTAACGACAGCTTCACCCTCGGCGTGTGCAACGGTTGCCAGATGATGTCCAACCTGCACGAGCTGATCCCGGGCAGCGAGTTCTGGCCGCACTTCGTGCGCAACCGCTCCGAGCAGTTCGAAGCGCGCGTGGCGATGGTGCAGATCCAGGAATCGAACTCGATCTTCCTGCAGGGCATGGCCGGTTCGCGTATGCCGATCGCCATCGCTCACGGTGAAGGCCATGCCGAGTTCTCCAGCGAAGAAGCGCTGCTGGAAGCCGATCTGTCGGGTTGCGTGGCGATGCGTTTCGTCGACAACCACGGCAAGGTCACCGAAGCCTACCCGGCCAACCCGAACGGTTCGCCGCGCGGGATTACCGGTCTCACCAGCCGCGACGGTCGTGTGACGATCATGATGCCGCACCCGGAGCGGGTGTTCCGCGCGGTGCAGAACTCGTGGCGTTCGGAAGACTGGACCGAGGATGCTCCTTGGATGCGCATGTTCCGTAATGCTCGCGTCTGGGTGAACTGAGGCCTGTGTACAAGCTCGGGTTTTTTGTTCCTGACAGTCATGTCGAGGTGGTCAAGGACGCTGTATTCGCTGCCGGTGGTGGGCGGATCGGGGACTATGACCACTGTGCTTGGCAGGTGCTTGGGTCTGGTCAGTTTCGGCCTTTGGACGGCAGTCAGCCGTTCATTGGTGAGGCGGGGCAGGTTGAGCGGGTTGAGGAGTGGAAGGTTGAGCTTGTGGTTTGTGACGCGTTGATTCGTGATGTGGTGGCGGCTTTGAAGTTGAGTCACCCGTACGAGACGCCGGCTTATGAAGTGTGGCGGTTGGAGGATTTCTGATCTTCCTTCCGCTGGAACGGGAAACCTGCAGATGAGTGATTGTCTGCGGGTTTTTTGTTGGCTGCGATTTGCTTTTCTGTAGGAGTGAGCCTGCTCGCGATGGCGCCCTGACAGGCGACCATGTTCTGGCTGACTGTGTGAATATCCGTTTCTGCGGGTGCTGCGGCTGGCGGTTTCGCTCTTACAGCGAGTCACTTTTGACAAACGCCTCAAAAGTAACCAAAAAGTCTTGCTCCTACGTTCGGCCCGCTCGCTGAGGCTCGGGGTCCCTTCGCTCCGGGATTGATCCGGGCGCAGCGCCTCCGGTTTGCTTCGCTGCACCTCCTCTCGCTGTGTTTGGCTTCGCCAAACGGTCGCTGCGCTCCCACCCCCGGATCAATCCCTCCACTCAGCCTTCCGACGTCGCCCGTGGATCAAGATCAAGAGCTGCAGCCGAGCTTGCGCTCATCCTGTTGAGTGGTGAGGAGCACGGGTATTCGGCTTTGGGTTTGCGGTGCTCTCGCCCCTCATCGGAACGCCGCCCGCCCAGCCCTCTCCCGAGGGAGAGGGAGCCGATTTTTGGGCTTTTGAAAGTCTGAGTTCGACTCGGTATCGCATGTCGGCGTAGTTCTCCCAAACACCTCGGTCAGTCCCCTCTCCCTCTGGGAGAGGGTTAGGGTGAGGGTTGGCTTTTGGCTGTTTAAATCTGTGTCAAATAACCAGAACCTTCCCACAAGGTTTTCAGGTTGTCCCTCGGACGCCCGGTCTCTAGGCTTTGCTTGTCGCTGCCAATTCAGCGACCGGGCGTGAGATCCCCGGAATGCTTGCAACTAGCGCCAACACCACGATAATTGGCGCCAGCTCAATCTGCTGCCTGCTTTATGGCGGCTGTGTGCGGGCAGACTTCGGTCTGGCCGGTTGCCTGCTCCGGTGGATCTCACCCTGCACATAGCTGCCACCTCTTTGCCGCGTGAGATCCGGCGAACGATGGCATCTTCACATGCCATAGCAGGAGTTGAATTTTGGACAAACTGATCCCCGACCCACCCCACAAAACCACACCAACACCCGTCGACGCCATCCGCGTCGAAGACCTGACGAAAGACCGTGAAGCCATCAAGCGCGCTGTCGATTTCTACTTCACCCCGCAACCCGCTCAGGCGCATCAGCCCAGCACGATGTTCCTGGTCAACCCCAGCATCGACACCGAAACCCTGCTGGCCCACGCCTACGAATCGTTGGGCTGCGCCAGTGCCATGGCCAGCAACTTCGCCAGCGAACTCAGCGGCCTGCAACGCAGCACCGCACTGGCGATCCAGCAAATCGTCATGCTCGCCGAACTGGCGGTAAACCGCGCGCTGGATCGAGTCGATCCACAAACCTGACGAGCGCCCATCGTTCATCGCCAGCAGGCTGGTTCCCACATTTGAAATGCTTCACTGTGGAAGTGAGCTTGCTCGCGAAAGCATTTTCCTAGCTGTCGGAATACTTCCTGTACCTCATCAATTAGTAGATTTTTCCTACCGGGTTTTCAGGTTGTCCCTCGGAAGCAGCCTCTCTACCTTGGGTTGTCTCTGGCAAACAGCGAACTTGGCAATAGACCGAAAACGGGATGTTGCTCTTTTCACTGAGCCGTCGCTATGACTCTGAGGTTTAAAATGGAATTGCTTCCCGTCGTTACGCCCCGTATCAACACGAACACCGCGTTGGGGCGGGCGCTGGTATCGATGTTCAAGTCAGTCGAGGCGGAACTGATTCAAGAGAACGCTGCGCCGGGGGCGGTCAAGATCATCGTGTTTGGAGGATGCGCGGTTCACCTCTACACCAATCACCGCATATCGTTGGACGTCGACGCGGAAATCTATGAGGCTTGTATTCCGGCAGGATTCGACCTGCGTACGCTGCTTGCCGAGGTGCCGGAGCCGTTTGTCGATGAGCGTTCTGCGCGAAAGATGGAGTTGAACTACGACTTGCAATACAACACTAGCTTTGGCCCGATTCACGAAGATTATTGGTCTCGAAGTATTCCCATGCCAGAGTTTTCGCGGGTGTCCCCTCTCCGTGTACATATTGCTGCACCCGTCGACATAGCCATTACAAAACTGGGCAGGGCTACCGATCACGATATCGCCGACATCAATGCCCTTCTCAGGTTTGGATTCATACTGACCAGCGAGCTCCGGCGTCTGGCATTGCAGGCCATTGATGTATATGTTGGCAACAAAGAGCCACCAACTTCGGTTCTGACTAACATATTGCAAGACTATCTGGAGAAGGGAGATGACGAAGGTGAATGACGCGCACGTCCTCTCATCCGCGTTGGATACTCTCGTCAGGAGCCCGCTCAATCAGGCCGATGACGTCGCGCTGGTGAACGCTGCGAAAGAAGTGTGGTACTCGAATTCTAGTGTTGAAAGCGAGGTTAAGGCGTTTCTGAAAAATCACAGTGACGATATAGAACGCCGTCGCGCGGCTTACCTGTTGGAGCGGTTTACGCGCTTCTCTTGTGTGTCTGATAGTCGCGTGCTGGAAACGCTGCATGCGTTGCAGCTTTTCGCGCACTCGACGCCGAAGCAGGATGTTGCACCTCCAAAGATGGTTTCGTTACGCAATCGCAAGGATCAATTAGCCGTCTCTTGGGGGTTAGCAGAAAGCCTTGGATTGAAGGTTCAAACGCTGATGCCATTCCAGACTCGCCATTACCAGGCAGAACAGCATTTACCCTGAGCTGAACGTGTCAGCGATAAAAAAAACCGGCCTGAGCCGGTTTTTTTGTGTTGATTAAACCTTGACGCTGACCTCACTCCGATTAACCAACGCCTCAATCGCCCCACTCAAACTCGCCGCTTTCTCGCCAATCAACAAATGCCAGACCCCACCTTCCAACGGGCTGACACCCTGGCAACCCAGCTCTTTCAACTGAGCCTCGGACAACGCTTTACCATCGACCAATTGCAGGCGAATACGGGTCAGGGCGATGCAGTCCAGCTGCAGCACATTGTCGCTACCGCCCAACGCAGTCAGCCATTGTTGAGCTTCCGGTGCTGTGACCAATACGGCTTTCGATTCCTCGACCACCACCGCAGGCGCAGCCACCAACGCAAGCCCCAGCGTCGGCATGGCGAGGCGGATTTCGTCGGCGATGCTGTCGGCCAATGGCCCAACCACCACCTGCAAGCTGCCGCCCTTGCCCGGGCGTACCACGGCCATCGCACCCAGTGCCTTCAAATCAGCATCGGAAGCCTTGTTGCGATCAACCATTTCCAGACGCAACCGGGTAGTGCAGGCACCGACGGTGACCAGATTCTCCGCACCACCGAGTGCCTTGATGTAAGCCGCAGCGCGCTCGTTCTCGGTGAGAACAGCCTTGTCAGCCGCCGCAATATCCTCACGCCCCGGCGTTTTCAGATTGAAGCGGCGGATACAGAAATCAAACACCGCGTAATACACCACGGCGTACGCCAGCCCGACCGGGATCACCAGCCAGCCATTGGTCGAGCGCCCCCAACCCAGCACCATGTCGATGAAGCCGCCGGAGAAGGTGAAACCGAGGTGGATGTTCAGCGCATTGGTGATCGCCATCGACAGGCCGGTCAGCAACGCATGCAGCAGATACAGCAGCGGGGCGAGGAACATGAAGGCGAATTCGATTGGCTCGGTCACGCCGGTCAAAAACGAGGTCAGGGCCATCGACAGGAAGATCCCGCCCATGACCTTACGGCGCTCCGGCAACGCATTGCGGTACATCGCCAGGCATGCGGCGGGCAGGCCGAAGATCATCATCGGGAACATGCCGGTCATGAACTGGCCGCCCTTTGGATCGCCAGCGAAGTAGCGTGACAGGTCGCCGGTGACCAGTGCGCCGGTGGTCGGGTCGGTGAAGTTGCCGAATACGAACCACGCCATGTTGTTGAGGATGTGGTGCAGGCCAGTGACGATCAGCAGGCGGTTGAACACGCCGAACACGAAGGCGCCGAAGCTGCCGCTTTCCATCATCAGGCTGCCGAAGCTGTTGATGCCGTGCTGGATCGGCGGCCAGATGTAGCCGAACACCACGCCCAGCGCGACGGCGGCGAAACCGGTGACGATCGGCACGAAGCGCCGGCCGCCGAAGAATGCCAGGTACTCCGGCAGCTTGATGTCCTTGAAGCGGTTGTACAGCGCGCCGGCCATCAGGCCGCTGACAATCCCGGCGAGCATGCCCATGTTGATGCTCGGGTCGAGCACTTTGAGCGTGGAGATCATCACCAGGTAACCGATCACCCCGGCCAGGCCTGCGGTGCCGTTGTTGTCCTTGGCAAACCCGACAGCGATGCCGATGGCGAAGATCATTGCCAGGTTGGCGAAGATCACTTGCCCGGCGTCGTGGATGATCGCGATGTTCAGCAGGTCGGTGTCACCCAGACGCAGCAGCAGGCCGGCAATCGGCAGGATCGCGATTGGCAGCATCAGCGCACGGCCGAGGCGTTGCAGGCCTTCGATGAAGAGTTGGTACATGGTGGTTCTCCCTGCTCTTTATAGAGAGCTTGTTGTTAGTGCAGAGGCCAATGCTGGTGGCAGGCGTGACGTACCGCAACGGCGCTGTTGAGTTTCAACAGGTCGAGGCTGAGGCGTTGGCATTCGGCCTCGTGCAACTGGCGCACGCGATCCTTGATTTCACCGATCTGCACCGGGCTCACCGAAAGCTCGGTTACGCCGAGGCCGATCAACACCGGCGTCGCCAGTGGGTCGGAGGCGAGGGCGCCGCAGACGCCGACCCAGCGTTTGTGCACCGCCGCACCTGCGCAGGTCATGGCGATCAGCCGCAGCAGCGCCGGGTGCAAGGCATCAACCCGGGCGGCGAGGCCGGCGTGGTCGCGGTCCATGGCCAAGGTGTATTGCGACAGGTCGTTGGTGCCGATCGACAGGAAGTCGGCGTGCTCGGCCAGTTGTTCAGCTTGCAGCGCGGCGGCGGGGACTTCGATCATCACGCCGATTTCCGGGCGCTGATTGATGCCCAACTCCAGGCACAGCGCATCGACCCGTTGGCGGATGTGCAGCAGTTCGTCGACTTCGGTGACCATCGGCAACAGGATCCGGCAACGGCGCAGCGGGCTGACTTGCAGCAGTGCGCGCAATTGCTGATCGAGGATTTCCGGACGGGCCTGGGCCAGACGAATGCCACGCAAGCCCAAGACCGGGTTGGCTTCGGCGGGCAGCGGCAGGTAGTCGAGTTGCTTGTCGCCGCCGACATCGATGGTGCGGATGATCACCGAGTGCTCACCCATGGCATCGAGCACGGCTTGATAGGCGGCGCGCTGCTCTTCGACGTCCGGCGCAGTCTGCCGGTCGACGAACAGAAACTCGGTGCGCAGCAGGCCAACGCCATCGGCGCCATTGGCAAAGGCGTCTGCCGCTTCATGGCTGGAGGCGACATTGGCGACCACTTCGATGGTCACGCCATTGCGAGTTTCGGCGGGCAGATGCGCCTTGGCCTGTTGCGCATCGCGGCGTTGCTGACGCTCGATTTGCGCCTGTTGTACTTCGGCCAGGCGTTCGGCGTTCGGCGTCAGTTCGAGGCGACCGCCATCGGCATCCAGCACCACCGACTGACCCTGTGCTTGATCGAGTAAAGCGGCGCCCAGTGCAACCAGGCACGGCAGGCCTTTGCCCCGTGCCAGAATCGCCACGTGCGAAGTCGCGCCGCCCTCGGCCATGCACAACCCGGCGACACCTTGCGCGCTGAGTTGCAGCAGATCCGACGGCGTCAGTTCATGCGCAGCGACGATGGCGCCGGCCGGCACGTCGTAATGCCAGGCTTCGCCGAGCAGCGCGCGCAGCACTCGTTGCTTGAGGTCGCGCAGATCGTTGGCGCGTTCGGCCAGCAGCGCACTGCCGGTGTGTTGCAGCACTTCGCACTGCACGTCGATCGACTGGCTCCAGGCATGAGTCGCCGCCGTGCCTTGGTCGATGGAGTGCTGTGCGGCGTCGAGCAGGGCCGGGTCTTCGAGCAGTGCCAGATGAGCGGCGAAGATCGCTTCTTCGTCGGTGCTCTTGTGCTTTTTCGCTTGGGTGAGGGTCGCGTTGATTTCGCCGCGAACCTGATTCAGCGCGGCTTCAAGTTTCTGCAGTTGCTCAAGCGGAGCATGATTGCCCGCATCTGCCGGCAGGCTGATCGCGTTCAGGCGAAACAGCGGCCCGCCGACCAGTCCCGGCGCGGCGCACACACCCTGCAATACGCCAGCCTCGGCGGGGCGCTTGCGCGGTGCGGCGCTGACCGGTGCAGCGGCGTGGTGGTCTTCGGGCAGGGCAGTCGCCAATGCATTGAGCAAGGCTTGCAGCGCGGCTTCGGCGTCCGGCCCCTGACAGCTGACCTGCACTTCATCCTGCTCGCCGATGGCCAGGCCCATCAGGCCGATCAGGCTGTTGCACGGCGCCGATTTGCCGGCGAAGTGCAGCTGCGACTGGCTCTTGAAACCTTGTGCGGTCTGGCGAATCAGCGCGGCGGGGCGCGCATGCAAGCCGCCGCGATGCGCCACCAGCACCTGACCCTGAACCTCTGGCCCGCCAACCGCTTCGGCAGTCGCCGCAGAGCTGTTGCGTGCAATGATGTGCAGCAGCGGCTCGCCGACCTTCACCGCTCTGAGCGTGATCGGGCGCACCTGGAAATCCTGGCTGTTGGTCAGGATCAACAGGCTGACCAGGCTTTTGCACTGCTGGCCGACCTTGTCCAGGTCGTAGCGCAACAACGGCTGGCCGTTGCTGACCCGCGTGCCTTGCTTGACCAGCATCGAGAAGCCTTCGCCGTTCAGTTCAACGGTGTCCAGGCCCAGATGTAGGAGGATTTCCGCGCCGTTGTCGGCGCGCACGGTTAGGGCGTGGCCGGTACGGGCGACGTGGATGATCTCCCCGGCGCAGGGCGAATACAGGGTGTCGTTCAGCGGGTCGATGGCGATGCCGTCACCCATCGCGCCGCTGGCGAACACCGCGTCCGGGACTTTGGCGAGCGTGAGCACCGGGCCGCTGAGCGGGGCGCTGAGGGTCAGCTCTTTATTGTTGTTGTGCATGGCTCGGTCTCATCAGGTATGCAGTCATTCGGGCTTAGTGCGTACGGGTCACTTTGCTCAGGTGGCGCGGTTGATCCGGGTCCATGCCACGGGCCACGGCGAGACCTGCGGCCATCACGTAGAAGCTCTGGATCGCCAGAATCGGATCGAGGGCCGGGTGTTCGGCGCGGCTCAGGGTCAGGTCGCGTTCGAGGATGTCGTCCGGCGCGGCCAGCAGCACGCGAGCGCCGCGTTGACGCATCTCTGCCGCAAGGCTGATCAGACCGGCCTGTTCGGCACCGCGCGGGGCGAACACCAGCAACGGGTAATGCTCGTCGATCAGCGCCATCGGGCCGTGACGGACTTCGGCGCTGCTGAAGGCTTCGGCCTGGATCGCCGAGGTTTCCTTGAATTTCAGCGCGGCTTCCTGAGCGATGGCGAAACCGGCACCACGGCCAATGACCATCAGCCGTTCGCAATCTCGCAAGGCGTCGATGGCCGCGCTCCAGTCCTGCTGCGCCGCTTCGCGCAGGCCTTCGGGCAGGGCGTTGTGCGCTTCCAGCAGTTCGCTGTCTTCTTTCCAGTGCGCGATCAGGCGGGCGCTGGCGCTGAGGGTGGCGATGAAACTCTTGGTCGCGGCGACGCTGCTTTCGGTGCCGGCGAGCAACGGCAGGCTGAATTCACACGCCGCTTCCAGTGGCGAATCGGCGGCATTGACCATCGATACGCTCAGTGCGCCGCGCTTGCGCAGCAGCCGCAGACTGTTGACCAGATCCGGGCTCTGACCCGATTGCGAGAACGCGAACGCCACCTGACCGCTGACCTTCAGCGGCGCCTGCTGCATGGTCACCACCGACATCGGCAGCGACGCCACCGGTACGCCCAGTTGCTGCATGGTCAGGTAGGCGAAGTAGCTCGCTGCATGGTCGGAACTGCCACGCGCGACGGTCATCGCCACTTGTGGCGGCTGACGGCGCAGGCGCCCGGCGATTTCGATCATCTGCGGGTCGAGCTGTTGCAGTTGGGCTTGCACGGCCTCGAACGAGGACAGCGCCTCTTCAAGCATTTTTGAAGTCAATGTCTTCTCCTTCGACCATGACGGCGGTCAGTGTGAGTGAGCGATCCAGCCGCACGCAGTCGGCCCAGGCACCCGGTTCGAGGCGCCCGCGTTCGTTGATGCCGAGGTAGTCGGCGGGGAATTGCGAAAGACGTTGCGAGGCCTCGGCGATCGGCAATCCGATCTTCACCAGATTGCGCAGGGCCTGATCCATGGTCAGGGTGCTGCCGGCCAGCGTGCCGTCGGGCAGGCGCACGCCGCCCAGGCATTTGGTCACGGTGTGGCTGCCGAGCTTATATTCACCGTCGGGCATGCCGGCGGCCGCGGTCGAATCGGTGACGCAATACAGGCATGGGATCGAACGCAGGGCCACGCGGATCGCACCGGGATGCACGTGCAGCAAGTCCGGGATCAGTTCGGCGAATTTGGCGTGGGCCAGCGCGGCGCCGACGATCCCCGGTTCGCGGTGATGCAGCGGGCTCATGGCGTTGTACAAATGGGTGAAACTGGTCGCGCCAGCCTCCAGAGCGGCGACGCCTTCCTCGTAGCTGCCGAGGGTATGGCCGATCTGCATGCGGATGCCCCGGCTGCTGAGTTCGCGGATCAACCCGTCGTGGCCGGCGATTTCCGGAGCGATGGTGATCACCCGGATCGGCGCCAGCGCGAGGTATTCCTCGACCTCGGCCATCAACGCGGTGTGGGCGAAATTCGGTTGCGCGCCTAGTTTGCCGGGGTTGATGTACGGGCCTTCCAGATGCACACCAAGGACGCGGGCGGCACCTTGCGGACGCTGTTCGCAGAACTCGCCGACCTCTTTCAGCACGCTGGAGATCTCGGCACTCGGTGCGGTCATGGTGGTGGCCAGCAGCGAAGTGGTGCCGAAGCGCACGTGGGTGCGGGTGATGGTCTCGAAGGCACTGGCACCTTCCATGATGTCTTTGCCGCCACCGCCGTGGACGTGCAGGTCGATGAAACCCGGCAGCAGGTAGGGCAGATCATTGTCGGCCGGATCGCAGGGCACGCCTTCGATCGACACGACTTTGCCGTGTTCGTGGATCAGCCGGCCGCGAACCCAGCCGCTGGCGGTGAGGATGTTGTCTTCGGACATTTTGCTTCTCTCGTTTGGCCTGGCTGCTGATCAGCGGCGAAGCTCTGCAACAAAGTCGTAGTAGTCGTTGCGGCAATAGGTGTCGGTGACTTCGATCGGCGTGTTGTCTTCCAGATAGCCGACCCGGGTCATCAGCAGCATGGCGGTGCCGGGGGCGATGCCGACCAGCGCGGCGAACTCGTCCGAGGCGTTGATCGCCTGGATGTGCTGCAGGGCGCGGACGATCGGTTTGCCGATGCCGTCGAGGTATTCGTAGAGTGAATCGCCGACCAGGTGCGGCTTGGGCATGATCGAGGCGGGCAGGGTGCTCATCTCGATGGCCATCACCGTGTCGTCAGCCTTGCGCAGGCGTTTCATGCGCGCGACCTTGTCGTTCGGCGACAGGCTCAGGCGGATCAGTTCTTCGTGAGTCGGCAGGGTGATTTCGCGCTCCAGCCACTGCGAGCTGGGGACGAAACCCTTGAGGCGAAGCATTTCGCTGAAGCCCGAGAGGCGTGACAGCGGTTGTTCCAGACGGGGTGTGATGAACGTGCCGGAACCTTGCAGGCGGCGGATCAGACCTTGATCGAGCAGCACTTCCAGCGCTTTGCGTGCGGTGACCCGGGAGATACCCAGTTGCTCGCTGAGGTTGCGTTCGGACGGCATCGCCTGCTCGGCCTTCCACTGCCCGGAATGGATCGCCGATTCCAGATTGCGCGCCAGCTGCAGGTACAGCGGCGTCGGCTGGGAGTCATCTGGGCGTAGGGCCTGGAGGTCGTTCATGTAGGTCATTTCCGACGCGAGTATAGGATTGTTGTGGCTCGCTTGTGGGGCGGAAATTAATACCACTTGAATACCATGTCAACGCAGGGAATTGGCGTGTAGCCCAATGAAATGGCGGGTTTCGGGGGTTGTGGTTTGAAGTGGTATTAGGGGTTGGCTGTAAAAAGCAAAAGATCGCAGCCTGCGGCAGCTCCTACAGTGGGAAGTGGTATCAACCCTGTAGGAGCTGCCGCAGGCTGCGATCTTTTGATTTATTTTTTTCAGGTGACCAGTGGTCGCTGGTTAAGGACGGATCTCGATCATCGTGCCGTCCGGCACCAGACCCCAGACTTCGCGCATGTCCATGTTGCGCATGGCGATGCAGCCGTCGGTCCAGTCCAGGGTGTGGAACAGGTCTTCCGGGGTTTCTTCCGAATCCGGGGTGCCGTGGATCATGATCATCCCGCCAGGCTCGACGCCTTCGCGGCGGGCGCGGGCCGAATCGCTGATGTTCGGGTAGGAGATGTGCATCGCCAGGTTGAATTTTTCACTGACCTTGCGCCAGTCGATCCAGTAGAAACCTTCGGGCGTGCGTTTGTCGCCTTCAATCAGTTTCGGACCTTTTTTCGCGCCCTTGCCCAGGGAAATGCGATAGGTCTTGATCGGCTTGCCGTCGGCGATCAATTGCAGTTGATGAGCCGATTTGAGCACCAGGATTTTTTCGATCATCGGGGTATTCGACGGCGTCACGGTGGTCACGAATGACGCTTGAGACACGGTGACGAACGACAGGCAAAACAGGGCAAGCAACCAGCGCATTGAAACGATTCCCCAGGGAGTGACGCAGATATTTTATTTATAGAAGCTTTTAGGTGATGGCAGGCTGCGTCAACGGCGGAATCGATTCGGAGCGAACCGGGTAGCTTTCGGCGCGGCGATCAGCGAAGAAGCATTCTAAGGTACGCCCCACGGTGCGGAAAGCCAGCTCGTCCCACGGGATGTCGGCTTCGTCGAATAGTTGTACTTCGAGGCTTTCGGGCCCGGCAGCAAAGTCCAGATCGGCCAGCTCGGCGCGGAAGAACACATGCACCTGACTGATGTGCGGCACGTCGATCAGCGTGTAGATGCTCAGATTACGCACTCGGGCGCAGGCTTCCTCGGCGGTTTCGCGGATCGCGGCTTGCTCGATGGTCTCGCCGTTTTCCATGAAACCGGCGGGCAGCGTCCAGTAGCCGAGACGGGGCTCGATGGCGCGGCGGCAGAGCAACACTTGGCTGCCCCAGGTCGCGACGCAACCGGCGACGATATTGGGGTTTTGATAGTGAATGGTCTGACAGCTGTCACAGACAAATCGCAGCCGCGAATCGCCTTCGGGAATGCGCTGGGTCACCGGGTTGCCGCACTGGCTGCAAAATTTCATGCTGGGGTTCCTGAATGCTGCGCCTATCTTGGCGTGCAGCGGTGCCGGTCGGCAAGTTGTCGTTTCGCGACATGGCCCGGTCAGGGGCTTGGGCGGCTGCCATGATTGGTGCATGATGCAGAGTAAGGCACAGATCGAGAACACTCATGCTGGACGAGCTACTGCATAGGGTAAGCAACCACACACCGCGCACGCTGGAGACCGATAAACGTTTCCCCGAGGCCGCTGTTCTGGTGCCGATCACCCGCAGTGACGAGCCCGAGCTGGTGCTGACCCTGCGCGCCAGCGGCCTCTCGACCCATGGCGGCGAAGTGGCCTTCCCCGGCGGACGCCGTGACCCGGAAGACCCCGATCTGATCTTCACCGCTCTGCGCGAAGCCGAGGAAGAAATCGGCCTGCCACCGGGGCTGGTCGAAGTGATCGGCCCGCTCAGCCCGCTGATCTCCCTGCATGGCATCAAAGTTACGCCGTATGTCGGGGTGATCCCGGACTTCGTCGAATACCAGGCCAACGATGCCGAGATCGCAGCGGTATTCAATGTGCCGCTGGAGTTCTTCCGCAAAGACCCGCGCGAACACACGCACCGTATCGATTACCAGGGCCGCAGTTGGTATGTGCCGAGTTATCGCTACGGCGAATTCAAAATCTGGGGTTTGACCGCTATCATGATCGTCGAACTGATCAATCTGCTCTATGACGAACAGATCAGCCTGCATCATCCGCCCAAAAGCTATATCAACACCTGAAGCCATCGCTCGAATGGCCCGTCATCGTGAGCCCTGAGGAAAACAAGATGAAATACCGCCTGGGCGACGCCCGCGTCGAAACCCATCCACAGAGCTGGGTCGCGCCCAATGCCGTGCTGGTGGGCAAGGTCAGACTGGAAGAGGGCGCCAACGTCTGGTTCAACGCCGTATTGCGCGGCGACAACGAACTGATCCTGATCGGCAAGAACAGCAACGTCCAGGACGGCACGGTGATGCACACCGACATGGGCTATCCGCTGACCATCGGCACCGGCGTGACCATCGGTCACAACGCCATGCTGCATGGTTGCACCGTCGGCGATTACAGCCTGATTGGGATCAACGCGGTGATCCTCAACGGCGCGAAAATCGGCAAGAACTGCATCATCGGCGCCAATTCGCTGATCGGCGAAGGCAAGGAAATTCCCGATGGCTCGCTGGTGATGGGCTCGCCGGGCAAGGTCGTGCGTGAACTCACCGAGCCGCAGAAAAAAATGCTCGAAGCCAGCGCCGCGCACTATGTGCACAACTCGCAGCGCTATGCGCGTGACCTGGTAGAGCAGGAAGAATGAACACGCCTGAAAGACCCGTTGCCTCGCCGTGCGTGAATATCTGCGCACTGGATGAGGACGATATTTGCACCGGCTGCCAGCGCACGGTCGCGGAGATCACACGCTGGGGACGCATGACCAATGACGAGCGGCGGGTGGTGCTGGGGTTGTGTCATGAGCGTGCGAAGGCGAGTGGGTTGGTGTGGATGGTTCCCGGAAAATCAGGCGCCTGACAGGCCGCCTTCGCGAGCAAGCCCGCTCCCACATTGGATTTGTGTTCACCTTCGATCAACTGTGGGAGCGGGCTTGCTC
>NZ_JASCPO010000113.1:0-18543 GCF_029960145.1 Pseudomonas sp. PS01299
CTCCCACCAAGGTCGGTGGTGTACACACTTCTATCTATCCAACACAAATCCTGTGGGAGCGGGCTTGCTCGCGAAGGCAATCGGTCTGTCGACATCGGGTTGGCTGAACCACCGCTTTCGCGAGCAAGCTCGCTCCCACAGAGGGAATGGGTGGCTGTCTTGACTGCGTACTACGCCTCGGAACGCCCCGTCCCTTCGCGATCACGTTCGTAGTGGTGCGCAAGTGGCAGCGCCGGCAACCATGACTCGCGCCGTAAGGTCCACAGTTCATAAGTCGGCTTGAGCTGGTTCGGCGCGTCCAGCGAGCCGACATTCACTTCAATTTCATCCCCCGAACGCGCCAGTACCGGCGAACCACAGCGCGGACAGAACACTCGCCCTTGATACTCGCCGGTCTTGCCGCTGACGGTCACCGCATTCTCGGGAAATATCGCCGAGGCATGAAACAACGCGCCGTGGTGTTTGCGGCAATCGAGGCAGTGGCAGATGCCGACGCGGTAAGGTTGGCCCGATGCTTCGAAACGCACATCGCCGCACAGGCAGCCGCCAGTTAATGAGTTCATGGTGTCTATCCTCTGCCAGACTCTGTTCAGCCTTTGAACATAGCAGCCAACAAGCGAACGCCCACAATATCGGCTTATACCGGAGACAGCGCCATGCCCTCCCCTGAATCCATCTTGTTACAGAGCTGGCACGCCAACGCTGATGCCTGGATCGACGCGATCCGCAGCGGTGCCATCGAAAGCCGTCAGCAGGTCACCGATCAGGCGATCCTGCTGGCGATCATGGGCCGCCAACCGGGACGCGTGCTGGATCTGGGTTGCGGCGAAGGCTGGATGTTGCGGGCGCTGGCGGATCGCGGTACCGATGCGGCGGGCGTCGATGGCGATGCGACGTTGATCGAGGCTGCACGCGAGGCCGGTTCGGCCAAGGTACATGTGGCCAGTTATGCGGCATTGGTCGACACCGAAATTGATATTGGCCGTGACTACGATTTGATCTGCGCCAACTTCTCGCTGCTGCATCAGGACATCATTCCATTGCTCGCCGCAATGCATGCGTTGCTGGTTCCGGGCGGCGCCATGATCATTCAGACCCTGCATCCGTGGGCCGTGGCGGCCGGCGATTATCAGGATGGCTGGCGTGAAGAGTCCTTCGCCGGGTTCAAGGGCCAGTGGCAGCCGATGCCGTGGTATTTCCGCACGCTGTCGAGTTGGTGCAACGCGCTGGACATGGCCGGGTTTCAACTGGTCAGCCTGCAAGAGCCGCAGCATCCGCAAAGCCCAGTGCCACAGTCGCTGTTGCTGATCGCCGAACGGCGCTGACCGGGGCGACTCGAACCCCTTGTGGGAGCGAGCTTGCTCGCGAATGCGGAGTGTCTGACAGGCTCGTTGCCGCATGTGCCGACGCTTTCGCGAGCAGGCTCACTCCTACAGGGTTTGTCAGCAAGCGCCGCACTTGTCGATCTACGGCACCGTCATTCGACCAAGGACTGACTACGCTGTAAATCCTGCGTGTCTAACCTGCCGAGGATGACTGCCATGCAACGCTTTCAAAAACTCACACCGTGCCTGTGGTTCGATGATCAGGCCGAAGCCGCCGCGAAGTTCTATTGCTCGATCTTCGATCATTCGAAAATCACCGGCCTGACCCACTACAGCAAGGTTGGCCAGGAATTTCACGGCAAGCCGGAAGGCGCGGTGATGACCGTCAGTTTCGAACTCGACGGCCAGACCTTCACCGGCCTCAACGGCGGGCCGATGTTCAAGTTCAGTGAGGCCATTTCGTTTCAGGTCAATTGCCAGAATCAGGAAGAGGTCGACCACTTCTGGGGCAACCTGTCGGCAGGCGGCCCGGTCGAGGCCCAGCAATGCGGCTGGCTCAAGGACAAGTTCGGGGTGTCGTGGCAGATCGTGCCGGTGGCGTTCATGCACATGATGCTGGACCCCGACACCAGCAAGTCGCAACGGGCAATGCAGGCCATGTTCAAGATGAAAAAACTCGACATCGCCGAACTGGAACGGGCCTTCGCCGGCCAGAGCTAATACACTCCGGTTCTGGCCTGCCGGGAACCATAACGATGAAACACGCTGCCGCCAAAAAACCTGAAAAAGCCCCTCGCTTCTGGCGCGACGATGCTCTGCCCTTCATCGAGGCACGGGCCATCGCCGATGGCCGTGAGGTCTGCTACTCGCGCCATTCCCATGCGCATTTTTCGATTGGCGCGATCACCGCCGGGCGGAGCATTTATGTGCATGAGCAATCGACGTTCGAAGTCGCCGCCGGCACCGTGGTGCTGATGAATCCCGGCGACGTGCATGCCTGCAACCCACTCGATGATCAGCCGTGGTCGTACTTGATGCTGTATGTCGAGACGCCGTGGCTGACGGATCTGCAGCATCAACTGGGGTTCAGTGCCGAGCTTGAGTTTCGGCGGTTTTCCACTACTCATCTGGATGACCCGCGACTGTTTCGTGACCTGCAAGGGCTTTACGCCACACTCGTCGACGAGCAACAGGACGTACTGCGCAAACACAGCGCAGCGGTGGAGTTTTTCAGCGATCTGCAACTACGCTTGAACCCGGCTGAACCACCGTTGCGCGAGCCGAATTTCAAGCTCGAACGCGCCGCTGACTTCATCCGCGAACACTGCACTGACCTGCTCAGCCTGGAGGACATCTGCACGGCGGCGCAGTTGTCACCGTCGTATCTGATCCGTGCGTTCAAGCAGCATTACGGCATGACTCCGCATGCCTTTGTGGTCAACCAGCGCATCCAGTTCGCCCGCGAACGCCTGCGCAGCGGCCAGTTGATTGCCGATGTCGCGCTGGAAGCAGGGTTTGCCGATCAGGCGCATTTTCAGCGCGCATTCAAACAGCATCTGGCGGCGACACCCGGCCAATATCGCGGCTGATCCTGGCGCCGGGCTCACGGCAACAGCAGATAACCCGCGCTCGCCGCCAGCAACAAGGCCATCAACCGATTGAACAGGCGCATCCCCTTCGGATTGCCCAGATACCCACGCAGAAACGTCCCGGCATAGACCCAGCAACCGACCGACAGATAACAGATCACCAGATACACCGCGGCGAACTGCCAGACCAGCCGTGCCTCGCCATCGGCGACAAACGCGCCCATCCCTGCCACACACGCCAGCCAGGCTTTCGGGTTGAGCCATTGCATCACCGCGCCGTACAACATCGACGGCGCCCGACCCGCCTCGCCGGCATGCAACTGGCCGTCATCGGCAGCCAGTTTCCAGGCCATGAACAACAGAAACGCCACCCCGGCCAATTGCACCACCCGGGTCAGAAATGGCCACAGTTTCAGGACCTCATGCAGCCCCAGGCCCATCAGCACCAGCAACAGCACAAAACCCAGCGTCGCTCCTGCCACGTGCCGCTGACTGGCCCGAAAGCCGAACTGCGCACCGGAACTCAGCGCCACTATATTCACCGGCCCCGGGGTTATGGACGCCACCAGCGCAAACGCCGCCATCGACACAATCAGACTCATTACGCACCTGCTGCAGAGTGGGGAGAAAGAGACTCAGGCTAACTAAGGCACGGCCTGCTGTATTGAACAAAATTGCCCTCGTATCGACCGACACGAAACATACGTTGAAACCAATACTGCAAAACAAACCCTGGTTGCGCCGATATAGTCGCCACGCGAAAACAAATCTTCGCGGTACCCGTTTATTGACCCACCTATATAGCCATGGATGGACTGACACCCAATGACGACTTCAACCAATCTTTTTACCCCAGCACCTCTATCAAGTGAGCAACTTGAGCGACGTGATATTGCGCAGACAATGAGAGCCATGCTCGAAAAGTGGGAAAAGGCCAAGGCCAGCGACAACTATGCCTACCCCACCAACCGTGTTAATAACAAACAACTGTGCATATCGACTCTTGAGGGAAGTCTATTCAATCAAGCGCATTTTTCGGCACACATCGTCCTGCGCCAACTGGTACGTCAGCCACAATTCGTTGCAATCGTCGATACGTTAGAAATCAATGATGACAACTGGACACTGGTCAATAAAAAGGGCGAAATCTTTCAAGTCCATGAAATCGAAACAACTGTCGGGACGTTTATCGAGCGCATTGATATCACCCAGCAGATCAACGAGATTGATTCGTTGAAAGCCGACCTGCAACTGCTGGCCAGCAGTGCAGTCATGACAGGCGGCATCGTGTCTTCAAGCGACCGTCTGCCCTTGCTCAACTGGCTGCAGTTCCAGCAACTGAACCTGCCCGAGACCGCAGACCAGTTGCAAAACCTGATTGCCTGGCTCGAACTGACGTTGCCGCTGCCGCCCACGCATGGCAACTACTGGGGGATATCGAACGAAACCGGCGCAACAGAGCTGTGCATCGACGAAGATCAGCAATCGGCTATCTACCAGGTCATCCATAAGTTGATGGACAAGGGCGAGCCGCGCGCGGAACCGCTGATCAATTATCTGGCGGCTGCACTGCTCAAGAAAGAGACGCCGACAGCCCTGCGTGAATACCCGCGTCGCGCCTGGGCACTGCTGATCGAGACCGAAGAAGCCAGAGCTTTCGTCCAGTCCTGCCTTGAAGCGTTGAATGGACCGTCCATGGCCAATGCGACTGTGCTGAGCACAGCGCAGCGCAGTCGCCTGCTGGTCGCAGCGGTCATGCTGGATTTGTCGTTGGGTCGCGAAGACAAGAACCAGAACTTCATCGAGCAGAATATCTATAACCCAGGTTACGTGCAGGCTACCTCCCATGAGGTCAACCTGGCACTGGAACAGGCACTCGGACGCCGACGTATCAAGGAATATGCAGTTCCCATGACGCTGGAACTGATCCTCGCCGGACTTGCACCTGAGTTCCTGGTCAGAACACCCACGACGCTACAGATCGGCACGCCAGGCTGGGTAATTCTGCGCAAATCGGTAAGTCTGGCCGAGAGCATCGCGCCTGGCCTGTCCAGTCAGATGTCCTATGACAAGCTGCTTGAATTGGGCGCGATCTTGCCCACTAGTGCCCAACAGCAGACCCTGCATGACTGGGCGAACCTGCAAGGCATCATGGACTGGTCGATGCTGAATGGCCTGGAACCGGAGAATGCCAATGACCTGCCAACTCAGGAACTGTTCAAGCAGGCAGCCAGCCAATACAACGCCCACATCGAGGCGATCAACGCCGCACTGACAACGATTGCCACCCCACCGGTCAGCCGGCGCAAGCTGGCGAAGGCCGAGCTGTACGACGTTGGTTGCGATCCGATGATGCAAATAGCGTTGCCGGTCGAATACGGATACGAACGCCATTATCATTCCGTGCTTGATGTTTACATGACCCGCAACTTGCTGTTCAAAAAGGGCTATGACAGGCAATCCGGCACAAGTATCTACAAGGCGTATCCGGATCTGCTGACACTCGAACCAATCAACGACATTTACAAGGCAAAAGTAAAAGAACACTTCAAGCAATACAAAACAGCCATCAATACCACTGTGCGTCTGACACTTTCACGATTGTCACTGGAAGAACGGATGGCACTTGAATTCGGCAAGGTGGCCATATTCACCGTTCGCGATTTCTCCATACAAACCCCGATAAACAGCAGCTTTGTGCCGTTTGATCCACGTAAAACAGCGCACTTCGGCAACATGCTGTTTTGCAAGTATGGATTGCAGTTCTACTGTTTTGAAATATTCCCCCTGCAAGGCATTTGCCGCAATAATCCGGCTCTTGCTGAGGCCTACGTCCGCGGCCAGACACTCGATGAGATCGGATGGTTTACCGAAGGGCCGAACGGCGACAACGACTTCAAGTCGCTGACGTATCTTCATACGCGAATCGAAAAAACCGCCTACTTCGAAGGCCAGGCCCCCTTGGGCGAGGAGCTGCGAGACAGGCCGGGCATCATTCTCGAACGCTTTGCCGAATTCGATGAGCCTGACGACGCGCTACCCTTTACGCGTAGCCCTATGCACAGTTTCAACTCGGAACGTTTCAACAAGATCGGCGAAATCATTGCCGAACATAATCCGCCGACCCATTACGATCAGTTTTATGCAATCAGTTACGACAAAACCGCCCTGGAGAAGAATCTTGATGACTGGGACAACATCACCGAAACCATTCTCGACGTCGTCATCCCGTTCCGCCAATGCATCAGGGGCCTGTCCTCCAGTGACCCGGATCTTCGCAGCGGCGCCATATTCAGTTGTGTGATGGACCTGACCGCGATCCTCTTCGTCTTTGCCGGAGCCCTGGGGCCGTTCGGCAAGGCGCTGGGCAGCAGTACAAGACTGTTAAGCCTGAGCAAGGTCGGCGCAAGCGTAGCGCTGTCGGTGTTCAATCCGCTCGATGGCGTTCCGAAGCTGGTTTACGGTGGTGCCAGACTGGTCGGCAAAGGCGTGATGAAACTCAGCCATTTCGGCCATACCGTCATCCGGGCCGGAGCCGGACAACTCCGAGCGCTGAGCAGTACCAGCAGCGGCTCGTACGACCTGGTCAAGGCACTGAGCAAGACCGGCGCTGCAGCAGAGATTCGCATGACGTTGCCGACGCTGGCGCATGCACGGGCATTGTTCAAGGATGATGCACTCGAAACAGTCGAACAGCTCGTCACACGCCTGAGCCAGGACGTTGTTTCCATACCCAAGGGCGGCAATGCGACAGAACTGCAGCATCTGTTCAACGCTGCAACGAGGGAAGCGACTCAGTCCTCAAAGGGATTCCAGCAACTGGAATCGTTAATAGGTCATGCCGCGGCGAACGACGTGCTGATCAGCTTCACCAAACGCAGAGGCCCCCGGTTCAACGGCACAAAGTTCACTACAAAAGCTGGTGACTATTCGGAAATACTTGGATCAATGGCCGAGCTTGAATCCAGGAAAGTCATCTATCTGAAGAATCATCAGCAAAGCGTCTTGAAGACGGATCTGGGCAAGCCACCCTACAGCGACGTGATGCCCGAAACGGCGTTCAACCCGCAGGGTTTCACCGACAATGCGCAGAGAGCCGGAGCCTGGATGGTCAAGGGTTCGTCCTCCGACAACGAACTGGAGCACATTGTCGCGATCCTGCGCGAGTATACGAGCAACAATAAATCGCTCACCGATGCGAACGTGGTCAAAGAGATCCACGCTCGACTGGTGCCTCAACTGGCGGAGTCTGTGCGCGAGGTAGGACAGCCAACAAAATATGGTGGCAGCATCAGCGGTTATGCTTCGCTGGAACAACATCTGAAGACGCTCGATGCCGCCCATGAGCACGTCGACAAACACTTGCTGGCGGCCATCGCCGGTTTTCAAGGCTTCGGCGACGGCAATGGTCGTACCGCCAGCGCGGTGTATGCGATCAGCCAACTGCGCAACAATCGATTTGTACCGATGCCGAAACACGTGTTCATGTCGTTGAGCGATCTGGGCTAACCACCCAAAATCCGTGCCCCGTTTAACGTGGCACGGATTTCTTCATTCCCCGGAGAGCATCGCCGGCACCGTAAACCGAAACTCCGTGCCCTCACCCGGCTCACTGCTGGCCTCGATCCGCCCGCCATGGGCTTCAACAATCCCCTGCGTGATGTACAAGCCCAGTCCGGTTCCGGTCGGGTTGCCCTCCTTCACCGTCCAGTAGCGATCAAACACCCGCGCCAGGTTTTCCTTGGGAATGCCTTCGCCGGTATCGCGCACGGTAAACACGATCTCTTTGCCGTCAGACTTGGCCAACACGCCCACCGAACCTTTGCGCGGGGTGAACTTGATCGCGTTGCCGATCAGGTTCGACAGCACCTGAAACAGGCGCTCCGGGTCGGCGTGGATTTTCAGGTCGGGATCGGCCTCGAACGAGATATTGATGTCCTTGTCCAGCGCCAGTGGCCCGAGCAGCGACTGGGTCTCCTCGAACATTTGCCCGACATCCAGGGTCTGCGGGGCGATGGTGTAACGCCCGGCGTCGATCTTCGAGGTGTCGAGCAGATCTTCCAGTAGCGTGTTCATCCGCCCAGCTGCCTGCTGCATGGTGTCGATAGCCGTGGAGATGCGCCGCGAGGTGTGCGGGCCGTCGGAACTGAAGGTCTTCTGCATCATGCCGCAGAGCATGGAAATCACGGTCATCGGGTTGCGCAGGTCATGGGACACCACCGCCACCAGTTCATCACGGGCGCGCACCGCCTCCTGCTCACGGCGCACCTGACGGGCGAGGTCGTTTTCCAGTGCCGAACGGCGCAGGTCATTGGCCGCAAACAGATCACCGTGACTCCATTTGGCGGAGATTCCGGCCATCTCGACTTTCCAGATTTCGAACGAAGTACGCGGACGCAGACGCAGGCCGGCGTCGGAATTTTCCAGATCCAGCGGTTTGCGCGGGTCGCCGCTCCAGTTGATGTTTTCCTTGACCTCGGGACGGAACCACAGCACCCCGTTGTCCACCGGTTTGGGCAGGCTCATGGCAAGCACGCCGCTGGCCACTTGCTGAAACTGCGCGGCTGGCGGATAAACGCTCGCCAGATGATGGCTGGCGAATACCGGCTCGCCGGTGTTCTGCAACCACTTGTGCAGGGCGCGAATGTCTTCCGGCTCCGGGCAGTTGCCATAACGGTGCAATTGCTTGTCTTCGATGATCGCAATGCCCCCGGCCCCGGCCAGCGCCATAAGCACTTGGGGTTGTTGCGCCAGACCGTCGAAGACGTTTTCCGGCGAGTCGATCATCGCTTGATTGAGCAGCGCCAGCGCCTCGACTTTCTCTTCGCGCTGGCGGCTGATCTCCAGCGCCTCCATCGCGCTGATCTGCAGTGACAGCACCTGACCGATGGTCTGGCACGCGCTGCGCAGTTCGTGCGGCACATGCAGCGGCTGGCGATTACCGCAGCTGATCAGGCCCCAGAGCTTGTCGCCCTTGAGCAGCGAGATGCTCATCGACGACAGCACGCCCATGTTCTTCATGTACTGGCAATGAATCGGCGAGACGCTACGCAGAGTGGCAAAACTCAGGTCCAGCGGGGTCTGGGTGTCCGGGCGCAACTTGGGCACCAGCGGCACCGGCTGGTAATCGGCATTCGGGATGATCCGCAGCCAGTTGGTGCGGTACAGCTCGCGCGCCTGCTCGGGGATGTCCGAGGCCGGGAAAAACAGGCCGTTGAACACTTCCATCGACGGATCGGACGCCTCGGCGATCACCTGACCGTGGCCCTCCTCCTCGAAGCGGTAGATCAGCACCCGGTCGTAACCGGTCATCGCCTGGATTTCCTTGACGCTGATGTCGTACAGGGCCTGCAGCGAAGTGGCCGCTTGCAAGCGCTGGAGCATGCGCCCCAGATGGGTCTGGTTACCGGCGACGTTACGCGGCTGGAAGTTTTCAACGTGGATTTCCAGTTCCAGAATCAACACGCCTTGATGCCGGTGCAGCAGACCTTCGAACGCGGTGCCGTTGAGGCGAAAGTGCAGCGGTGCAGCATCGGTAAATACCGGTTGTTGCAACGCCTCGCGCACGGCCGCCGCATGCGTCTCACCCAGCAATTGGTGCAGCGGCTGGCCGATCAGTTCCTGCGCCGGGCGTGCCAGCAGGGTCTCGACATTGGCGCTGATCTGAATGATCTCCAGCGCCGGCTCGCTCAGGGTCAGCAACAGGCCATGGGGCTGGATTGCCCCGGGAAAGCGGATCGGTTCGTCGGCACAGTTGGCCAGCAGTTCTTCAAAGGCTTCTTGGTCTTGCGGGTTCATGCCAGTACCTCCCGGCTTTCGAGCCAGCGCTCGAAACAACTGAATGTGGTTCGGGCCGCCGCAACCACGGCTTCACGTTCGCTCGCATCCAGTGATCGACTGCCCAGGTATTCAATGAAAGCGCGCCAGCGGCGGCCGGTGGCGGCGCCATAAATGTCGAGGAATGCCGCGCCATTGTCGGCGTTCAGGCTCAACCGCGAGGCGATTTCGCGGCGCAGGATCTGCCCGCCGAGGGTTGCCCCTTCCAGCACGTACGTCACTCCCAGACAGGCAGCGTTGGAGTCGATCGCGGGCAGCGCCTGACACAGCGGCAAACGGGCGATAGCCTCGACCGACAGACCCTGGGCCCTCAGATCATTGAACAGGGTCGGTGCCTTGAGACGTGGCGCAAGATCGAAATCGACCGGCATCACGCCACTGTCGAGCAGTGCACTTTCCAGCGGTCGATAAAAGCCGTAGTAGGCCTGCATCAGCCGCAAAAAAGCGTTGGAATCGAGGGTATCGGAGAAAAAAGGAAGACGCTTTTCCAGTGCGATGTGCAGTTCGGCAGTGCCGGCTCGCAAATCTTGCAGCACCGGTGGCACATAAACTTCACGGGCCTTTGCTTGCATGTAGATCGCTCTTGGTGGGGCCGCTTCGGGGCCGGCAGGGTGTTTGCAGCTTTGGACGGATATTACACGGCAAACGCCTTTTTCTGACTTGGCGCACAGATTTTTCTGACGAAACCAGCACCTTCTGACCTTTCAGAGTTCTGAAGAATCAGAAAAGTTCGACTCGATTAAAGGGCTGCCAATGCTGTACCGCGACAGCAGCACGTGACTGTACGGGTCAGCGCGCCCGCAGCCTGTGATAAAAAAGCGTCATCGTTTCCGGAGCCCAAGCCCATGGATCTCGCCACGCTCTCGCTGTTTCTCCCGGCCTGTTTCGCCCTGAACATGGCCCCCGGCCCGAACAACCTGCTGTCGGTCAGTAATGCCACCCGCTATGGCTATCGTCGGGCCTGCGCCGCCGGTATCGGGCGAATCGTTGCATTCGCCGCAATGATCGCCCTCGCCGGCGCGGGGCTGTCGGTGGTGCTGCAGACCTCGGAATGGCTGTTCCATGCGATCAAGATCATTGGCGCGGCGTACTTGCTGTACCTGGCCTGGCAACTGTGGCGGGCCAACCCCGAGGCTGAGCAGCAGATGGACGGAGCGTCGGTGGGGTTCTGGCGGCTGGCACGTCAGGAGTTTCTGGTGGCGGCGGGCAATCCGAAGGCGATCCTGTTGTTCACCGCGTTTCTGCCGCAATTCGTTGATCCGAGCCGCCCGGTGCCGGCGCAATTCGCCGTGCTCGGCGCGCTGTTTCTGCTGCTGGAATGGATTGCCATCGGCGCCTACGCGTGGATGGGCCTGCACATGCGCCGCTGGTTCGCCGAGCCGCGCGGCAAACGGATCTTCAACCGTTGCTGCGCAGGGCTGTTGTCGGCGGCGGCTTCGGTGTTGTTGCTGGCGAAACGCGCGTGATACCTAGGCCTCGGACGGCCCTTTGAGTTCGACCTGATTGCCGTCCGGGTCGAAGCAATACAACGACAGGCCGTAGCCCTCGGCGCCGAAGCGTCTGGCGGCTTTTTCCACAGTCAGACCGTGCGCCTGCAAGTGCTCGGTCAGCGCAGATTCATCGAACGGCTCGATGCGCAGGCAGAAGTGATCGACGTTGCGCCGCTCGGCACCGGCCGCCGCGCCACCCTTTTTGCCGAGTTCGCCTTGCAAGTCGACGAGGTCGATCATCGAGGTGCCGGCGCGCAGGTGCACCAGCCCCAATGGTTCGTTGTGCCTGACCACCTCGGCGCCGAAGACCTGGCGGTAGAACTCGATACTGCGTTGCAGATCGGCGACACGCAGGACGATGTGATCGATGTGTTGAATGATGAACGGTGGCATGGTTGGCTCCAGCGAATCGGCGATCCGCTGATTGTGGTGCAGAATCGAAAAAATTCACTGTCGATTTTTCGGTGGAGCCATCGAAATCCTCGATTTAAGCTCTGGCCATGAACATACAAACCGCACTCCTGCCGCCCCACGCCGAGATGGTTCGCGCCATGCTCGAACGCGACACCGCCTACGAAGGGGTGTTCTTCACGGCCGTGAAAACTACCGGGATCTTCTGCCGCCCTAGCTGCACGGCGCGCAAGCCGAAACCGGAGAACGTCGAATTCTTCGCCCATGCCGATGAGTGCTTGAGCGCCGGTTATCGCGCCTGCCTGCGCTGCAAGCCGCTGGACGCCGCAGCCATCGCCCCCGACTGGGTGCAGCGCCTGCTCACCGCCGTCGATGCCGACCCGGAAATGCGCTGGAGCGATGCGCAACTGCTGGCCGAAGGCATCGAACCGCTGAAGCTGCGGCGCTGGTTCAAGCAGCATTTCGGCATGACCTTTCATTCGTGGCTGCGCACGCGCCGGCTCGGTATGGCGCTGGGCGGGATTCGCCAAGGCACCTCGATTGACCATGCGGCGTTCGACTCAGGCTATGAATCGCTCAGCGGTTTTCGCGATGCGTTCCAGAAGTCGTTCCACATCACCCCGGGCCGCGCGGCCAACAGTGAACCACTGTTGTTCACCCGCCTGACCACGCCGCTGGGGCCGATGATCGCCATGGCCGAACGTCGCGGACTGGTGTTGCTGGAGTTTCTCGATCGCCCGGCTCTGACCCGCGAAGTCGAAGAGCTGCAAAGCCGTCATGGCTACGTGGTCGCCCCGGGACACAACGCGCCTTTGCGGCAGATCGAAGAGCAACTCAACGAATATTTTGCCGGGACGCGCAGTGCATTCAGCGTCCCGCTGCATCTGCCCGGCAGCGCGTTCGACCAGCAAGTCTGGGAGCAACTGCTGCAAATTCCTTATGGCCAGACCAGCACCTACGGCGCCATCGCCTCACGCCTGGGCAAACCCGGCGCCAGTCGCGCGGTAGGCTTGGCCAATGGGCACAATCGGCTGTCGATCGTGGTCCCGTGCCATCGGGTGATCGGTGCGGACGGTTCGCTGACCGGCTATGGTGGTGGACAGCCGCGCAAGGCGTTTTTGCTGAGGCTGGAAAACGCTGCGGTGCAGCTCACGCAACCACTGGCTTTCTGACGCTTCGCACCACTCACAAGAAGGGATTTCGATGAACGCGCTCGACACTCGGTTCCACCAGTTACACCAGGAACGTCTGCTGATCCTGACCAACGTCGCCGACGCCACCGGCGCGCGGCTGGTCGAGCACGCGGGTGGGCAAGCGGTCGCCACCAGCAGCGCGGCAGTCGCTTGGGCGCATGGCTATCCAGACGGCAACACCCTGCCCCTTGAACGGCTGATTTCAACCGTGGAATCCATCGCGCGGGTGATCCAGGTGCCGCTGAGCGTGGACATCGAGGCGGGTTATTCGGATGACCTTGGCCGTGTGGCCGAAGTGGTCGACGCGGTGCTCGCCGCCGGTGCGGTCGGGATCAATATCGAGGACGGCAGCGGCGCCCCGGAGCTGTTGGCGCGCAAGATTGAAGTGGCGCGGCAAGTCGCTCAGAAGCGTGGTGTGAAGCTGTTCATCAACGCGCGCACTGACGTCTACCTCAAGGGCCTGGTACCGGCCGAGGATCGCGTCGCCGAAACCCTGCACCGTTCAGCGTTGTACCAGGCCGCCGGGGCCGATGGCTTGTTTGCCGCTGGCGTGACCGCCGCTTATGAAATCGAGGCAATCTGCAAGGGCACGTCACTGCCGGTGAACGTGCTCGGCTTCGCCTGCCTGCCGTCGCCGACCGAGCTGCAAGCTCTGGGCGTGCGGCGCTTGAGCGCCGGGTCCGGGATCGCCGAGTTCCTCTACGGCGCGATGGATTCGCTGGTGAAAAGCTTCCTCGCCAGCGGCAAGCTCGACACCCACGACCTGAAGGCGCTGACCTACGGCGAAGTCAACGGACTGCTGAAATAGCATGACGGATCGTTATCAGGCGGCCAGCGAATTTCTGGCCGCGCTCGACGAGGACTGGCAGCGCCACGTTGTAGCCGTCGGCCAGTGCCTGCATCAACCGCACCCGGCGCGTGACCCTTACGAATCGCTGGTGCGGGCGATTGCCTATCAGCAACTGCACGCCAAGGCCGGGGATGCGATTGTCGGGCGTCTGGTGGCGCTGTTTCCGGGGCAGACGTTTCCCCGGCCGGAACAGATCCTCGCGACCGACTTCGATCAACTGCGCGGTTGCGGTTTTTCGGCGGGCAAGATTGCGACCATTCAGGGCATCGCCCGGGCAACGCTGGACGGTATGGTGCCGGATTATCCCACCGCGCTGGCGATGGACGATGAAGCGCTGATCGAACGCCTGGTCAGCCTGCGCGGGGTTGGCCGCTGGACCGTGGAGATGCTGCTGATTTACAGCCTGGAGCGCATGGATATTCTGCCGGCGGATGATTTTGGCGTGCGCGAGGGCTATCGCCGATTGAAGGCGCTGGAGGTACAGCCGACGCGCAGGCAGATGATCGAGATCGGCTTGGCGTGGAGTCCGTATCGGACGGTGGCGGCGTGGTATTTGTGGCGCGTGCCAAAACCGCTGCCCTCACCCTAGCCCTCTCCCGGAGGGAGAGGGAACTGACTGGGGGAGATTGGAGATATCCGCCGACCTGAAATAGCGGCTGTGAATCCATAGTCGCCCCGGTTGGCTCCCTGTCCTTCCAGGAGAGGGAACTGACTGGGGGAGACTGGAGATGTTTGCCGACCTGTAATAGCTGCTGCGAATCCATAGTCGCCCAGGATTTTCAGGTCAATGTATTACGCAAGACTCCTCGGTCGGCTCCCTCTCCCTCCGGGAGAGGGCTGGGGTGAGGGTTGGCTTTTCAGAGGCCGGATTTCAACTTGCTGAACGCCCGAATCAAAGCCCGATTGAACGCCTTGCCATTGTCATTCTTGCTGTACAGCGAAGCCCGCACCGCCTCCGACGGATACGTCCCCGGATCATTACGGATCGATGCATCCACCAGACCATCCGCCGCCGTGATCGCATTGGCGTAGTGGATGGTGTCGGTGATCGGCGCGATCACCTCAGGGGTCATCAGGTAATCCATCAACGCCAGCCCCGCCTGCGGATGCGGCGCATCCTTGGGAATGACCATGGCGTCGAACCAGATCAACGTGCCCTCTTTGGGGATGCGGTAACTGAGCTGGAACGGCTTGTTCGCCGCTTGCGCCTGCCCGGCTGCAATCGCCACGTTGCCGTTCCACGACATCGCCACGCAGGTGTTGCCGTTGGCCAGGTCGCTGATGTTCAGGTCGTTGTCGAAGTAGCGAATGTACGGGCGGATCTTCGCCAGTTGCTGCTCGGCGAGTTTCAAGTCATCAAGGTTCTGCCGGTTGATGTCCAGGCCCAGGTACTTCATGACCGCCGCGAACACCTCGTTCGGATCGTTGAGCAGACTCACTCCGCAATCGGCAAATTTCGAGACCACCGCCGGGTCGAACAGCATCGCCCAGCTGTCGGTCGGCGCGTTCGACAGACGCTGCTTGATTGCCTGCTCCTGATAACCTACACCGGTGGTGCCCCAGGCGTAGATCCCGGCGTAACGGTTACCCGGATCGAACACCGCCATGTGCTGGCGGAACTCGTCACCGACTCCGGCAAAATGCGGCACCCGGGCCTTGTCCAGCGGCTGGATCGCACCGCTTTCAATGGCCCGCGACAGGTGCTGGCCGGCGGTCAGTACCAGGTCATACCCGCTGCGTCCGGTGAGCAGTTTGGTCTCCACGGTTTCCAGCGAATCGAAGTGATCGGCGACCACATGAATACCGGTCTGCGCCTCGAAGTTCTTCAGGGTATCCGGGGCCAGGTACTCGCCCCAGATATACAGATTGACCACCGGTCTGGCGGGGTCGGCGGCCTGCACACACAGGGGTGCAAGCACCAGCAATAACGCTTGAGTCAGTTTGTGCAGGCCCATCATCACACCCCCTTGCGATTAGACGTGCCGGCGTATTGCGGCATGGTGATGCACGCGACGTTGCCGCCACCGAGGAGGATTTCCCGGGAGTTTTCGATGCCGACGATCTTGTGCTGCGGGAACAGTTCGGCGAGGGTCGCCAGCGCCACCTGATCGTTGCGATCACCGAACAGCGGCACCACGATCGAGCTGTTGCCGGCGTAGTAGTTGATATACGACGCACAGATTTGGGTGCCGGCCTGGCGGGTGTGGGTACTGTCCTGCTGATCGAGGCCTTCGGCTTCCTCAGCGGTCCACTCCAGCACGTCCGGTTGCGGCAGTTTATGCACGATCAACTCGCGACCACGGCTGTCGCGGATGCTGCGCAGGATGTCGTAGGCCTCCTGATAGATTTCCCATTGCGGATCGTCGCGGTTGTCGGTCCACTGCAGCACCACTTCGCCGGGGCGCACGAAGCAGGCGAGGTCATCGACATGGCCATCGGTCTCGTCGAACTTGCAGCCGCGTGGCAGCCAGATCACCTGTTCGGCGCCGAGGTAATCGGTCAGGCGTCGAGTGACCTCGTCCTTGCCCAGATGCTGGTTGCGATTGCGGTTGAGCAGGCACTGTTCGGTGGTGAGGATGCTGCCCTGGCCATCGCTCTGGATGCCGCCGAGTTCGGCTATCAGCGGTGCGCGGTAACGGTCGAAGCGTTCGATTTCGAGGATCTTGCTGGCGATCTGATCGTCCTTGTCCCACGGGTAGTACAGCCCGCCGTCGAGGCCGCCATAGGCGTTGAATTCGAAGTCGACGCCGCGCACTTCGCCGCTCTGGTCGTTGACCACGAAGCACGGACCGCTGTCGCGGAACCAGGTGTCGTTGCAGGTCATCTCGACCACGCGCACTTGCGGCGGCAACTGGCGGCGGGCGGTGGCGAATTGCGCGGCGGAGGCGCAGACGGTGACCGGTTCGCTCTGCGCGATGGCGGTGACGATCTGCACCCAGACTTTCTGCGCCGGTTTCGCGCCGTTGCGCCACACGTCGGTGCGCTCCGGCCAGCCGAGCCAGCAGCCGGACTTGGCTTCGAATTCGCCGGGCAGACGGAAGCCGTCGCGCTTGGGGGTGGAGTCGAGCAAACGTGCCATGGTCAAACCTCGTCTTGGGGTTGGGAATGACCACAGGCTACGATCGCGGACGGCTGGCCCGCCAACGATGAATATTGCGGAACAGTTGAATTCAACTCATCAATCGGCCAGTTGATCGTTGAACCATTCAAGCATCTGCGCCACCGCCGGCCGCTCCAGGCGCAGCCGCTCGCAGACCAGCGCGTATTGGCCGAGCGCGGTCATGCTCGATGCGAACGGCCGCACCAGCCGCCCGCTCAGCAAGTCCTCCTGCGCGGTGAGGTTGTCGCCCATCGCCACACCCTGCCCCTGTGCCGCAGCTTCCAGCGCCAGACCGGCGTGAGCGAAATACAACTGGCGCTGCGGGCGCAGATCGCCGGCGTGACTGGTGAGCCAGGCGGTCCAGGTCTTGCCGTCCTGATCGTCATGCAGCAGGCAGTGGCGCGCCAGGTCTTTCGGGGTTTTCAGAGTGCCCTGGTTGAACAGCCCCGGGCTGCACACCGGGAAAAATTGCAGCGCTGGTAACGGCCGTACGAAGTAGGCGCTGCTGTCCACCGGGCCGGTGCCGTAGGTGATCGCCAGGTCGATGTCTTCGCCCGGCGCGCTGGCGTCGATCGGCTGTTCGTAGAGATGCAGGGTGATGTGCGGATAGCGTGCGTAGAAATCGGTGAGGCGGTTCATCAGCCACTTTTGCGCCAGCTCGGCGGTGACCGCCAGGCGCAACACCGCCAGCGAGGAAGGATCGCGCAGTTCATCGCAGGCCTCGCCGATCAGTTCGAAGGCCTGTTGCAGGCTTTGCATCAAGCGTCCGGCGGCGATGGTCGGGCGAATCTGCCGGCCTTCGCGGATGAACAGCGAGACGCCGAGCTGCTCTTCGAGCTGACGGATCTGGTGGCTGACCGCGCTGTCGGTGACGCACAACTCGGCGGCAGCCCGGCCGAAATGCGCGTGGCGGGCGGCGCATTCGAAGGTTCGCAGGGCGGCCAGTGAGGGGAGTCTTCGCATGGGTTGGGGTGCCTTTTTTTGGGACATGCTGACCGGGCCTTGAGCAGGCGTCCAGTGGCACCGCGTTATCGTTCTTCGCGAGCAAGCCCGCTCCCACACTTTGAAATGCGTTCCCCTGTGGGAGCGGGCTTGCTCGCGAAGGCGTCAACATGATCACCACAAATCTTCTAGGCTCAACCGCACCCACTTCAGCCAACCGGAGGCCCAACATGCACCTCGAAGGCTCCTGCCATTGCGGCGCCGTCACTTTCAGCCTGACCAGCGCCCATCCCTACCCCTATCAACGCTGCTACTGCTCGATCTGCCGCAAGACTCAGGGCGGTGGCGGCTACGCGATCAACCTCGGTGGCGATGCGGCCAGCCTCAAGGTTCAGGGGCGCAAGCACATCAGCATCTACCACGCGAAGATGAAGGAAGCAGGTGAAAAACGTGCCCATCGCAGCACCGCCGAGCGGCATTTCTGCTCACAGTGCGGCAGCGGCTTGTGGCTGTTCAGCCCGGAATGGCCGGAGTTGATTCATCCATTCGCCTCGGCCATCGATACGCCACTGCCGGTGCCGCCGCAGCACACACATTTGATGCTGGGGTCGAAGGCGCCCTGGGTTGAGGTAGATGCGAAGCCCAAGGACAAGCAGTTTGCGGTGTATCCCGAGGAGTCGATTGCGCAGTGGCATGAGCGGTTGGGGTTGGTCAAATGACAGGGGGGGTGTTGTGATTGATGGCCCTATCGCGAGCAGGCTCACTCCTACAAGGGAATGCATTCCAAATGTAGGAGTGAGCCTGCT
>NZ_JASCPO010000114.1:0-18514 GCF_029960145.1 Pseudomonas sp. PS01299
AACCTGACGACCGGCCTGTGGGAACTGACCCTGACAGGCTTGAGCGTGGCCGCTCACAGCTTCACCGCCGTCGCGCTGTATGGCAGTGGGCAGGTGTCCGCGGCGTGGACGTTGACGGTGACGGCCAATACCGCACTGACCATCACCTCAGTAAAAGATCAGAGCAACTGGAACATTCCCGATAACGGTCATACCGTGCACACCAGCGTCACGCTCACTGGCTCCGCGCCTGTTGGCCAGAAGATGGAAGTTTTCCTCGGTGCGATCTCCAAAGGCATCGCGGAAGCTGGCCCCGACAGAACCTGGACCCGTACCGTGAGCGGGTTATCGCTGGACGTACTGCACACCTTAAAGGCCGTTGGCCAATACGCGAACAATCCGACATCGAACCTTTGGCGTTTGACGGCGTTGAATGGCGTGAGGCCGGCCATCACCGCCGCGCAGGATTCCAAAGGGCAGCCAATCAGCAATGGTGGCAACACTGTTGACCGCACTGTTCATCTTATGGGGACGGCGACTAAGTATCTTGAGGTGGAGATTTACGATGGTGCCACCGCCACTGGCAAAAAGGCCAGGGCCAATGACAAAGGTGAATGGGCGGTTCAGTTGACCGGGCTGACACCTACGAAGCATGTGTTCAAAGCCAAGGCGTTGTATGGCAGCGGGACGGAGTCGGGAGAGTGGATAGTGAACGTGGTCGATCTCGTTGACCTCGTCGAAAACTTTGGTTCATATCCAAGAGAAAAATGGGTCACAAACCCAGGGGAATCCCTCGAAGGGACGCACACCAAACTAACGGTATTTACAGACATCGGGCGGGAATTTCGTTGGGTCAAAGTGGCAGAAAGCCTAACTCTTTGGATGCAGATCAGCAGCCAAAATACTCCAGCCACATTTGCGTATGCCGTAGCACTGAAACAAGGGAACGCCAAGAGTGCGACAATCAAGGGCCAGTTTCAGAGTCTTAAGCGTCACCGCATCCAGATTGAGTTTCTACAGAGTAATAATGTGGTCTCCTCAATACTCTTCTTCGAAGGCGTCAGTCTTGAACGGTTTGAGAGGGACGTCGCTCCACAAAACGGCCAAGCGTTCAACGCTATCAAATTTGTGATGACGATTTTGGAGGGAGAGAGCTTTATGGATATGTTTTTTATATATGAAATTGCTTACAGAAGTTAAAGGCTTCTGTTGCCTACAATTTGGTGAAGAACAGATGCCCCCAATGCTTTGGATCAGAGGAGATCACTTTTGCAACAATGACACGAAAACCGGCAATCCACGCTAAGCGCCTCTCCTTGATGGGGAAGTGCTTAGCAGTTGCTACTAAATGATGGTGCGTTTTCGATGATCGGAAGTGAATACAGGAGGTAATTGGATAGGGTAACGCTTTTCCACGAAAGTGTTTCCCCAATCAATTGTCCCGAGCACAGTTTTAGCCAACACTTATCTCCACTAAACAAAATATATGCAGGCCAACTCTTGGGCTGCGAAAAAAATCTGGATTGAGGCGGGATAAGAGTGCGGACTCATTTAATGCCAATCGCGAGCAGGCTCACGCCTGCAAGGGATCTTTGCCGAGCACTTAACCAGTGACCAATGCAGATCCACTGTGGGAGCGGGCTTGCTCGCGAAGAGGCCAGAACTGTTAGCGCCTATTCCTTGGGAACAACATTATCCAGCGCCTGATTCACCGCCAACTCCCCCAGCATCACCACTTGGGCAATGCCCAGCGCCGTATTGCGACTCGGCCCCTCCAGCGTGCCGGCGAAATCACCGAGCATGACCGTGACCGAGGCCAGGGATTCGCAGGCGTTGGCCAGCAGCGATTCGGTATCGGTTTGTGGATTGACGAGGAACATGCTGCTGGGGGTGTATGGCGTTGCCATGATTTGCGCGGGTGCGAGGTAATGGTCGAGGGCGCGTTCGGCGGCTTCGTGGAGTTTTCTGGAGTTGAGGGATTCGTAGGGTGAAACCGGGTCTGTGATTGGCGGATTGGGCTTGGTTTCGGACATCAGCAGGAACTCCGATCGAGGCACTTTGGAAGAATGACTTCGTGTAGGAGCTGCCGAAGGCTGCGATCTTTTGATCTTGTTTTTAGAAGCAAAATCAAAAGATCGCAGCCTGCGGCAGCTCCTACAGGGGACCGAGCAGTTAGTTCGGCACGCGGCGGCCGTCCAGTACCCGGTTGACCATCAGTTCACTGAGCATGATCACCTGATGCAGCATCAGCATGGCTCGACGCTGTGGGTGGTCGACGACGTCGCCGATATCGCGGGCCATGTCACTGGCGGCGGCCAGGGATTCGCAGGCTTCGACGAGCAAGGTTTCTTCGTCCACGGTGGGGTCGATGAGGAAGATTCTGTTCGCCTTGCATGACGAGGCCGAAGGGATCGAGATCTTCAGGGCGCCGGGGTTGAGGTAGAAGTTTATGGCGCGGTCGGTTGCCGCTTTTATCTTCTGCGGGTCGAGGGCTGGGTCGTATGGGATCGAGGTGTCCGGGGGGTTGGGTGTGGCTTTGAACATAAATGAAACTCCAATTTGAACAATAGGAGCCATCACCCTCGCTACCAAACGGCGGGTGGCGGCCATGCGCGGGTTGGTAGACCGGTCAAATTGGGTAACCCGGCGCTCACGAATGAGCCCCACGCATGCCCACCATACAAAGCCATATCTCAAAAAAGAAACAGCAATGAAGGTGTCGCAACAACGACAATTTAAGACGGGCTACCAAACCCGATCACTGATTTTCAGTGACAGGGATACGATATAGCCCGCCCCATAGCCGTGTAAGCCGGCGGATTCTGGCGTACGCGTAGGTAACGGCGCAAGGCGTTGTAGCCGTTATGGCGTAACGGTTCGTGTACTTTAAACGTGGTTGCGGGGGTATGTTTATGTGCGGCGTTTGCTCTGTTGTTTTGATGTTGTCTGGCAAGCCGCTTTCGCGAGCAAGCCCGCTCCCACAGTTGGATTGTGTGCATTCAGGTGGGAGGTTGGTCGGGTGGTAGGCCGCCATCGCTGGCAAGCCAGCTCCCACAATTTGACCGAGTGCATTCAGTGAGGGATTGGTCGGCTGTGAGGTCGCTTTCGCGAGCAGGCTCGCTCCCACAGTTGGAATGAGTGCATTCAGGTGGGAGGTTGGTCGGCTGGTAGGCCGCCATCGCTGGCAAGCCAGCTCCCACCATTTGACCGAGTGTATTCAGTTGGGGATTGGTCGGCTGTGAGACCGCTTTCGCGAGCAAGCTCGCTCCCACAGTTGGAATGAGTGCATTCAGTTGGGGATTGGTCGACTGTGAGGCCGCTTTCGCGAGCAAGCCCGCTCCCACAGTTGGAATGAGTGCATTCAGGTGGGGATTGGTCGGCTGGTGGGCCGCCATCGCTGGCAAGCCAGCTCCCACAATTTGACCGAGTGCATTCAGTCAGGGATTGGTCGGCTGGGAGGCCGCTTTCGCGAGCAAGCCCGCTCCCACAGTTGGAATGCGTGCATTCAGGTGGGGATTGGTCGGCTGGTAGGCCGCCATCGCTGGCAAGCCAGCTCCCACAATTTGACCGAGTGCATTCAGTTGGGGATTGGTCGGCTGGGAGGCCGCTTTCGCGAGCAGGCTCGCTCCCACAGTTGGAATGCGTGCATTCAGGTGGGAGGTTGGTCGGCTGGGAGGCCGCCATCGCTGGCAAGCCAGCTCCCACCATTTGACTGAGTGCATTCAGTTGGGGATTGATCAGTTGGGAGGCCGCTTTCGCGAGCAAGCCCGCTCCCACAGGGTAGCCTTGTTGTTCACAAATGCTGAGTACCCTAAATCCAATGTGGGAGCGAGCTTGCTCGCGAAGGCTGACTCACTGGCAACGCAGTTCTCCAGACAGACAAAACCCGCCGTCCCGACTGATCGGGGCGGCGGGTTTTGTCGTTTCAGGCCTTGATCACACCGTGTCCACTTTCAGCGAATGATCATTGAGCATGCCGCTGATGATCGTCGCCGTGTCGTGCCCGCCGGCCACCACCCCGCCCGCCCCCGGGGTCACGCCGTAGTGGCTGGCGAGGTTGACGCCGGCCAGGTCGATGGTCTGGTTCGGTGTGGCGCCGGCCAGGGCGCTGACGTCGATGCTGGTGAGCACCGAGGCGCCGCTGCCGGTAACGGTGAAGTGCAGGTAATCGTCGAGCGACGCGGTGGTGCCGTTTTCACCTTGCAGCAGTTGCGACAGGTCGAGCTTGTCGGTGCCGGGGGTGAAATCGGTGATGGTGTCGTGGCCACTGTTGCCCTTGAGGTACTGGAAGGTATCCGCGCCTGCCCCGCCAGTCAGGGTGTTGTTGCCCAAGCCGCCGATCAGCAGGTCATCACCGCCACCACCGTTGAGGATGTCGTTACCCAGCCCGCCGTTGATCACGTTGTTATTGTTGTCGCCGGTCAGGGTGTCGTTGAAGTTCGAGCCGACCAGATTTTCGATGTTGCTGATCGTGTCGGTGCCGGCCCCGATGGTGTTTTGCGCACCGAGCAGACCGAGGTTGACCGTGACCCCGGCGGTGGCGTGGGCATAGCTGACCGTGTCGATGCCGGTGCCGCCGTCGAGAATGTCGTTGCCCGGGCCGCTGTAGAGCAAGTCGTTGCCCGCACCGCCGTGCATCTCGTTGTTGCCGGAACCGGCAGTCAGTACATCGTTGCCGTCGCCGCCATTGAGGATGTTGTTGCCGGTGCCCGCCACCAGAATGTCATCCCCGGCAGTGCCGGTGAGGGTGTGGCCATCCTGATAGGTGATGCTGACGTTGGCCGTGTCGCTGCCGCCATGGTTGTCATTGGCGGTGTAGGTGCCGTGGAAATCCGGCGTCACGTCGTGGGCGCCGGCGTAGTTGACCGTCATGGTCAGTTGATAGTTTTCCGCTGCCGTCGGATTGCTGCCGGTGGTGTTGCTGATGTTGGTCACGTGGATCTGGTAGGTGCCATCGGCACCGGCAGTGATGGTGCCGCCATCGGCGATGCTGACGAACGCGCCGCCGTTGACCGAGTACTCCATGGTGACGTGGCCGGCCGCGAGGTTGTGATCCAGGTTCAGCGTTTCGCCCTGTTTCAGTTTGACGGTGATCAAGTCTTCATCGTTGGCATTGGCGCTGGTCACCGCACCGAGGTAACCGCTGACCACCAGCACGGCGGTCATCGCTGCGGTGTTGGCGGCGAACGCAGCGCGTACGTCGGCCAGGTTCTGGTTGGCGGCGGTGTTGCCGGTGCCGGCGAAGTTGATCGCGCCAGTGCCGGTGAAGTCCGCGCCCTTGGCCACCCATCCGGTGTTGAAGCTGGTCGGCGAGGCGTTGAGCGTGTCGCCGTCCGGATCGGTGTCGTTGGCCAGCAACAGTTCGCCCGGCACGGTGATGTTGCTCGACAGCACGTTGGTGATGACGTGGTCGTCCGTCGCCACCGGTGGCGAGTTGGGGATCACTTTCACGGTCAGCGTCGAGCTGGCGAGGTCGCCGTCGTTGTCGCTGAGGGTGAAACCGATGTTCTCGGTGATCACCGTGGTTGTGGTTTTCTGCGAGGTGTAGCTGTAGTCACCGGTGTCGAGGTTGATCACCAGCGTGCCGCTGTTGTTGGTGGCGATGCTGATCGTGTTGTTCACGGTGTTGAACGTGCCGTGGTTGGTGCCGCCGGATGCGGTCAACGAACCCTGGCCGCTGTTGGCGCGCGGGTCATAGGTGTAAGTGGTGCCGTCGACCACGATGGATTTGATGAAACCGCCATCGGCGCCGAAGGTACCGCCCTCGCCCAGCAGCGAACCGGTGACCGGGGCGCCTTCGACGGTGCCCGACAGCACCGAGTTGAGCTGATTGAGGTCGGTGACCACCACCGCGTTGGTGTTGGTGTGGCTGATGCCGTCATAGGCCAGCGGATCGAGGTTGGCGTTGCTCACGCCGCTGCCCAGACCGATGGCGTAGTTCTTGATGTTGTTGGCATCGAGGAAGGCTTTGAGTGCGGTCTCATCGGCGGTGCCGATTTCCTGGCCAGTGGTCGGTTTACCGTCGGAGAAGAAGTAGCCGATGTTCTGCGCCCCGGTGAGTTTGCCCGAGGTGTTGAACGCGGTCTGCATCGTTGCCACGGCCGCGTCGTAGTTGGTACCGCCACCCGCCGTGAGACCGGCGAGCAGCGATTTGGCGGTCGCCACGTCAACCCACACCGAGGTCCTGTCGGTGGCGCTGCTGCTGAAGGTGACGAGTTGCACCTTCACATCGCCGAGGTCGTCGTATTTGTCGAGCAAGGCACTGATCGCCTGTTTCGCCAGATCCAGTCGCGACAGGCCCGGCACGCCGGACGGGTCGACCATGCTGCCGGAGATGTCGAGGACGATCAGCAGGTTGGAATCGATTTCCACCGCCGCCACCGAACGATCCGACGCCACGGCTTTGGGCACGTCGTCGACGATGTTGACCACAATCGTGCTGGTGGTGCTGTTGCCCAGCGCATCGGTGGCTTTGTAGGTAAAACTTTCGCTCAGGGTGTTGGCGCCGTCGTTGGCGTTCGGCGTGGTTTTCGGTGCCGAGGTCAGGGTGTAGGTGTAAGTGCCGTCGGCGTTGAGCTGGATCTGCCCGTAAGTGCCGGTGGCGCTGCCGACCAGGGTGTAGGTGAGCGCCCCGCTGCCGCCGGTGACCGCACCGACCAGGGTGCCGGTGGCGGTTTCGCCGGTGTTGGTCGGGTCGCTGCCGGTGACCGTGCCGGGGGCCAGGTCCTGGCCGTCCTTGGTCAGGTCGAGGGCTTTTTCGTAGACCGTCACGTCCTGATCGACCGACGCAATCAGTTTGCTGTCGGCGACATTGATGGTGATGGTGGTGGTGCTTTCGTCACCGTCGCCGTCGCGGATGGTGTAGGTGAAGGTGTCGGTGGCGCCCGGTGGGCTCACCGAGTTCGGGTTGCTGTGGTAGATGGCGTTACCCGCCGCGTCCAGGGTCAGGTAGCCGTAGGCGCCGTTGATGTTGCTGTTGAGGCCGCCGATGGCCGAGGTCGCGGTGTTGCTGCCGGCGCGCACGCCGACCACTGCCCCGCCTGCCGCTGCGCCATCGGCGCCGGTAACGTCGTTGCCGAGCACGCTGATATTGACCGTGCCGCCCTCCGCCACCGAGCCGGTGTCGGCCTTGGCGGTCGGCAGGTCATCGATGATGTTGACGTTGATCTGGCCGCTGGCGGTGCTGCCATCGGTGTCGGTCGCGACCACGTTGAAGTTTTCGGTGAGGCTGTTGGCGCCGTTGCCGGTCGGGTGATTTTCGTTATCCACCAGGGTGTAGCTGTAACTGACCACGCCGGTCGCCGGGTTGTAACCGGTGACGGTGAACGTACTGCCCAGCGGCGACACCACCGATTGCGGGAAGCCTGCGGCGACCCCGTTGGTCACGACGGCAATGCCACCGACAGTGAGGGTTTGCAGGCCATCCAGGGCCGTGACGGTGAACGTACCGCTCTGGGTCAGCGCCGGAGTATCGGGACTGGTGCCGTCACTGAGGTTTTTCTCGTAGACGGTGAGTTCGCCGCCATTGACGTCGAGGCCGTTGAGCACCACCGGATCGTCGTTGTTGTGGATGTTCAGCACCAGATTGGCGGTGCTGGTATCACCGTCGGCATCGGTGAGCGTGTAGGTGAATGTCTCGGTGCCGTTTCCACCGCCGTGCAGCGCCTTGAAATCGGCGTCAGCCGGGTTAAGCGTGTAGGTGTAAGTGCCGTTGGCATTGAGCACCAGCGTGCCGTAAGTCCCGGTGAACGTACCGGCAGTGATCGGCCCGGCATTCGGTCCAGTGGCGACCACGTCCGCGCCTTGCACGTCGTTAGTCAGCACGTTGCCGGTCAGGGTCAGCTGGGTTTCCGAGGCACTGGTGGCGTTGCTGTCGTTGAGGGCTTTGGGCACGTCATCGACGATTCTGACGACGATGGTGCTGGTGACCACATTGCCCAGCGAATCGGTGGCCTGATAGGTGAAGGTTTCAGTCAGGGTGTTGGCCCCGTCGTCGGCATGCGGTGTGGTGGTCGCCGGCGAGGTCAGTGTGTAGGTGTAAGTGCCGTTGGGGTTGAGCACGATCTGCCCGTAGTTGCCGGTGGCACTGCCGACCAGCGCATAGCTGATGGCGCCGACCGCACCGGTGACCGAACCGACCAGTGTGCCGGAGGCGGTTTCGCCCGTATTGGTCGGGTCGCTGCCGATGACCGTACCCGGGGCCAGATCGGCGCCGTCCTTGGTCAGGTCGAGGGCTTTTTCGTAGACGGTGACGTCGGTGTCGCTGGTCGCATACAGCTTGCTGTTGGCGACATCGATGGTGATGGTGGTGGTGCTTTCATCGCCATCGGAATCGCGCACGGTGTAGGTGAACACATCCACCGCACCGGGGCCGTTCACGGCATTGGGGTTGCTGTGATAGACCGCGTTGCCGTTGGCATCGAGGGTCAGGTAACCGTAGGTGCCATTGATGTTGCTGTTGAGGCCGCCAATGGCCGAGGTCGAGGTGTCGGAGCCGGCGCGCACACCGACCACCGCGCCGGTCACCGCCGGGCCGTCGGCGCCGCCGATGTCATTGTCGAGCACGTTGCCGCTGACGGTGCCGCCCTCCGCCACCGAGGCGGAATCGGCGTGCGCGCTCGGCAAGTCATCAATGATGTTGACGTTGATCTGGCCGCTGGCGGTGCTGCCGTCAGTGTCAGTCGCCACCACGTTGAAGTTCTCGGTGATGCTGTTGGCGCCATTGCCGTTCGGATGGGTTTCGTTATCGACCAGGGTGTAGCTGTAGCTGACCACGCCGGTCGCCGGGTTGTAGCCGGTGATGGTCAGCGTGCTGCCCAACGGCGTGACGGTTGATTGCGGGAAGCCTGCGGCCACACCACCGGTGACGACGTTGATGCCGCCCACGGTCAGGGTTTGCAGACCGTCGAGCGCGGTCACGGTGAAGGTACCGCTCTGAGTCAGCGCCGATGCATCGGGACTGGTGCCGTCGCTGAGGTTTTTCTCATAGACCGTGAGTTCGCCACCATTCACGTCGAGACCGTTGAGGATCACCGGATCGTCGTTGTTGTGGATCTGCAGGACGAGATTCGCGGTGCTGGTATCGCCGTCCGAGTCAGTGATGGTGTAGGTGAAATTTTCCGTGCCGTTGCCGCCGCCGTGCAGGTTTTTGAAGTCCGCGTCGCTGGTGTTGAGGGTGTAGGTGTAAGTGCCGTCAGTGTGCAGTTCCAGGGTGCCGTAGGTGCCGGTGAACGTGCCGGCGGTGACCGGGCCGGTGGGGACGCGGTCGGCGCCCTGCACGTCGTTGGTCAGGACGTTGCCGGTCAGGGTCAACTGGCTTTCCGACGCGGTGTTGGCGTTGGAATCGTTCAGCGCTTTTGGCAGGTCGTCGATGATGTTGACGTCGAGGGTGGCGTTGGCGGTGGTGCCGTTGTCGTCCACCACGGTGACGGCGAACTGTTCAGGCAGATTGTTGGCGCCGTTGGCGGTTGGGTGGGCGTCGTTGTGGTCGAGGGTGTAGCTGTAGCTGACGACACCGGTGGTCGCGTTGAATCCGGTGATGGTCAACGTGCTGCCCAGCGGTGTGGTCACCGATTGCGGGAAGCCTGCGGCTACACCGTTGGTGACCACGGCAATACCGCCGACGGTCAGCGTAGTGACGCCGTCCAGTGCAGTAATGGTGAACGTGCCGCTTTGGGTCAGCGCATTGGCATCAGGCGCACTGCCGGTGCTGAGGTTTTTTTCGTAAACCGTCAGCTCGCCGCCGTTTACGTCCAGGCCGCTGATGACCACCGGATCGTCGTTGTTGTGGATCTGCAAAACGAGGTTGGCGGTGCTGGTATCGCCGTCAGAATCGGTGATGGTGTAGGTGAAGGTTTCGGTGCCATTGCCGCCACCGTGCAGGTTTTTGAAGTCGGCGTCGGTGGTGTTCAGCGTGTAGGTGTAGGTGCCGTCGGTGTGCAGTTCCAGCGTGCCATAGGTGCCAGTGAACGTACCGGCAGTCACTGGGCCGGTCGGTACGCGGTCGGCGCCTTGCACGTCGTTGGTCAGGACGTTGCCGGTGAGGGTCAGATTGGTTTCTGACGCGGTGCCAGTGTTGCTGTCATCCACCGCCTTGGGCAGATCATCGACCACATTCACATCAAGCGTTGCGTTGGCGGTAGTGCCATTGTCGTCGACCACCGTGACGCCGAACTGTTCGGAAAGCGAGTTGGCGCCATTGGCAGTCGGATGCGCATCGTTGTGATCGAGGGTGTAGCTGTAGCTGACCACTCCGGTTGCTGCGTTGAAACCAGTAATAGTCAACGTGCTGCCCAACGGTGTAGTGACCGATTGTGGGAAGCCTGCCGCCACGCCATTCGTCACGACAGCGATGCCACCCACTGTCAGCGTGGTAACACCGTCCAAAGCGGTGATGGTGAAGGTGCCGCTTTGTGTCAGCGCGTTGGCATCCGGAGTGCTACCGGTGCTGAGGTTTTTTTCGTAAACCGTCAGCTCGCCGCCGTTCACGTCGAGGCCACTGATGACCACCGGATCGTCGTTGTTGTGGATCTGCAAAACGAGGTTGGCGGTGCTGGTATCGCCGTCAGAATCGGTGATGGTGTAGGTGAAATTCTCGGTGCCGTTGCCGCCGCCGTGCAGGTTTTTGAAGTCGGCGTCAGTTGGGTTGAGCGTGTAGGTGTAAGTGCCGTCGGTGTGCAGTTCGAGGGTGCCGTAGGTGCCGGTGAAAGTCCCGGCGGTGACTGGGCCGGTCGGTACACGGTCAGCGCCCTGCACGTCGTTGGTCAGCACGTTGCCGGTGAGGATCAGGTTGGTTTCCGACGCGGTGTTGGCGTTGGAATCATTCACCGCTTTTGGCAGGTCGTCGACCACATTAACGTCGAGGGTCGCATTGGCAGTGGTGCCGTTGTCGTCCACCACCGTTACGGCAAATTGCTCAGGCAAGGTATTGGCGCCGTTGCCCGTCGGATGCGCGTCATTGTGATCGAGGGTGTAGCTGTAACTCACCACGCCGGTGGTGGCATTGAAACCGGTGATGGTCAGCGTGCTGCCCAGCGGTGTGGTCACCGATTGCGGGAAGCCTGCTGCCACGCCATTGGTCACGACAGCAATACCGCCGACGGTCAGCGTGGTAACGCCATCCAGTGCGGTGATAGTGAACGTGCCACTCTGGGTCAGCGCATTGGCATCCGGCTCGCTACCGCTGCTGAGGTTTTTTTCATAAACCGTCAGCTCGCCACCCTCAACGTTCAACCCGTTGATCAGCACCGGATCGTCGTTGTTGTGAATCTGCAGAACCAGATTCGCAGTGCTGGTATCGCCGTCCGAATCAGTGAGGGTGTAGGTGAAAGTCTCGGTGCCATTGCCGCCACCGTGAAGCGCTTTGAAGTCTGCGTCGCTGGTGTTCAGGGTGTAGGTGTATGTGCCATTGGCATTCAATACGAGGGTGCCGAAAGTGCCGGTAAAGGTGCCGGCAGTGACCGGGCCGGTGGGCACGCGGTCGGCGCCTTGCACGTCGTTGGTCAGGACGTTGCCGGTCAAGGTCAACTGGGTTTCCGAGGCGGTGTTGGCGTTGCTGTCATTCGCCGCTTTGGGCACGTCATCAATGATGTTGACGTCGAGCGAGCCGGTGGCGCTGTCGCCATTGCTGTCGCTTGCGGTCACCGTGAAATGTTCACTGAGGCTGTTGGCGCCGTCACCGGCCGGATGGGCATCGTTGCCGTTGAGGGTGTAGCTGTAGCTGACTACGCCGGTGCTGGCGTTATACCCGGTGATGGTCAGGGTGTTGCCCAGTTGTGTGGTGATCGACTGCGGGAAACCGGCTGCCACGCCAGCGCTGATCACGTTGATACCGCCGATGTTCAGGCTGCTCAGACCGTCCGGCGCCGACACCGTGAAGCTGCCGCTCTGGGTCAGCGCGCCGGGGTTCGCCGAGGAGCCGGCAGGCAGGTTGGCTTCGTTGAGGGTCAGCTCACCGCCAGGCACGGCGAGGCCACTGAGGGTCACCAGATTGTTGACCGGTGGCGGCACGATCGGCGTGTTGTCGCCATTGTCGATGACTGCGTTGTGCCGCTCTTCGGGAAACTCGGGAATACCGTTGAAACCGGCGGTCGGGAAGCCGATCACCGGATCCACGCGCCCACCGACTTCCGTCAGCAGCACAAAACTGTGGCCGCCACCCAACTCACCTGGCGCGCCGCCCGGTGCATTCGGGCCGGCGGCGGTGGCCTCTGCCGCTTTGGTCGGGTCTTCACCGGCAGCGATGGCTTTCTGAATCTGCTCGACGTCAGTCAGTTGTGCTTCGCTGGGGGTCAGCGCTTCAGGGGAATCGACATGCACTGCCTGATTGGCCAGCAGTTGTCCGGACATGGTCATGCTGCTGTCGCGGCCCAGGGTCAACTCGTGGCCATTTTGCAGATTAATGGCGACGGCACCTTCTGCGCCGGTGATCACTTGATCGCCGGCAAACAAGCGGTCGCCCTCGACCAGGGCGCGGCGCGTGCCGTCGGTGCCCTGCGCAAAAACCTGACCAATGACTTTAGTGACGATCCCGATGAGCGTTGCCATGTGAAATTCCTCCGCTGCCGACCACCGTCGGCACTGGTTCGCGAAGCAGCCCATGGCTCAATCGGGTTGTCGGGGCGACGCTCGCACCTCGACAGTTCGTTTCGCAGGTTGCGCAAACGAGGAAACTTCAGTGCTTTCAAGCACTTCTGCGTCCTGATCGATGCAGCACACCCACTAACGCTACGTAACGGTGGTGAATCACCCGAGTGACAAAAATCTGTCGCTCATCTGCCGCTACGCGTCCCTCCCCTTCAGCAGTACTTCGCCGTATGTCGCAAAGTGAATGGAACTTTCCTCAAGCCTTTTTGTGCTCCCTAAAGCGCATGAAACAAAGGCTTTCGCCCTGAACAATGTGCCGCTTTTCGCCAAGCGCATAAGTTTTTTTCGGCATAAGCCTTATGAAAATTTTTTCTTAGCTACGCTTCAGGATGTTCTTAGCTCTGTTGTTACAAGAGTGAAACGCTTACACCTCAATTTATCGTCAAATATTTGGCGACAGTAACGCACCATCAGGATCAGGGAGATGCACCCCATGCGCGTACTAACCCCCCTCTGCAGCGCGGTTTTGCTGGCCATGGCTTGCACTTCCCAAGCCCAGGCCATGAATCTGACCGAAGCGATTCAAAGCACCATCGCCACCCACCCGGATCTCGCCTCGCGCGTGGACGCCAAACTGTCCGCCGATGAACAAGTGAAAGTGGCCAAGGGTGGCTTCTATCCGTCCGTCGATTTGAATGCCGCTTACGGGCGCGGTTACAGCGACAACACCAATACCCGGGCGCTGGGTAATCACCACACTTCGATTCTCAACTACACCCAGTCCGAGCTACGGCTGCGGCAGATGATCTTCGACGGCTTCAACACCGCCAACGAGGTCGAGCGCACCAAGGGCGTGTCAAACTCGCGCGCTTACTACGCGCAAGGCACCGCTCAGGATCTGGCCCTGCGCACCATCGAGGTCTACCTCGAAGTGCTCAAGCGCCGTGAACTGGTGACCCTGGCCCGGAACAACCTGCAAGCGCACTTGCGCGTCAACGATCAGATCGGCCTGCGCACCCAGCGCGGCATCGGCAGCACCGCCGACTCCGATCAATCGGTGGCCCGTAAGGCGCTGGCGCAGAACAACCTCGACACCGCCGAAGTCGATCTGGCCGACGCCGAATCGAACTTCTACGCTGTGGTCGGGCGCATGCCCGATGAACTGGAAGCGCCACCGTCGACCCGCGGCGAGGTTCCTGCCAGCCTGCCGGAAGCCCAGCAGAGCATGGTCGAGAACAACCCGTATCTGAAATCCGCGCAGGCGGACGTGCAGTCGGCCGAGAGCCAGTATGAAGTTGCCAAGTCGCCGTTCTACCCACGTTTCGATGCCGAGGCCGCAGTGGGTGCGAACAACAACGTGCAAGGCGATGAAGGCCACGACAACGAATGGCGCGTCGGCGTGATCATGAACTACAACCTGTTCCGTGGCGGCAGCGACAAGGCTCGTCTGGCCTCCGATGCGCACCAGATCAATCAGGCGATGGACATCCGCAACAACGCCCTGCGCCAGTTGAACGAGAACATCCACCTGGCGTGGAACGCCATGGTCAACGCGAACAAGCAGACCCCGACCGCCCGCGAATACGCCGAGACCACCAAGCGTGTGCGCGCGGCATATCAGGATCAGTTCGGCCTCGGCCAACGCACCCTGCTCGACTTGCTCGACAGTGAAAACGAGCTCTACAACGCCAACCGTCGCTACACCGAAATCCGCTACACCGAGGAATATTCGATGTACCGCGTGCTGGCGAACATGGGCCAGTTGCTGAGCAAGCAACGGGTGGTGCTGCCGGCGGATGCGATCGCCGCAACCGAGGTGAAAAATGAAGCGCGCCTGCCCGAACTGAAGTAAGTCCCACGACCCTTTGTGGCGAGGGAGCTTGCTCCCGCTGGGTTGCGCAGCGACCCCAAAGATTTGAGCAGCAATGAGTTCCATGGGGCTGCTGCGCAGCCATCGGGGATAAATCCCCTCGCCACAGGTTGGACCAGTCATTACAGGGGCGATCAATATGACCAGCATGGCCGAAGGCGGACACTCCGGGATCGATCCGCGGCTGAGCTTCGATGACCCGTTACTCGACGGTCTGCTGATTCTCTGCAAACTCCACGGCGCAACGGTCAGCCGCGCCAGCCTGAGTGCCGGGCTGCCCCTGAACAAGCAACGTCTGAGCCTGGATCTGCTGCCCCGTGCGGCGGCCCGGGCCGGTTTGCAGGCGCGCTTGTTGCGCCGCGAACTGAAGGATATTTCCGCGCTGAATCTGCCGATTCTGTTGCTGCTCAAGGATGGGCGCACCGCCGTCCTGCGGCGTTTCGCCGACGACGGCAAGGCGCTGATCCTGCCCAGCGAAGCCGATGGCGGCGAGCAATGGGTCGAACGCGAAGAACTCGCCGAACACTACAGCGGCCAGGCCTTGTTCGCCCGTCCGCGCCACGAACTCGAAGACTTGCGTTCACCGCTGGTGCCGCGCGTGCATGCCTGGTTTCGCGACACCCTGAAGCTGTCGAAATGGCTGTACAGCGACGCGATCCTCGCCAGTTTCCTGATCAACCTGCTGGGCCTGATGGTGCCGCTGTTCGTCATGCAGACCTACGACCGCGTGGTGCCGAATCAGGCCACCTCGACCCTGTGGGTGTTGGCGATCGGCCTGCTGATCGGCACCGGTTTCGAACTGGTGCTGCGGGTGGTGCGCGCGCACCTGCTGGATACCGCCGGGAAGAAAACCGATGTGATCCTTTCCGCGACTTTATTTGAACGGATCACCGGCATGGCGATGAAGGCGCGGCCGGCGACCATCGGTGGCTTCGCCCAGAGCATTCATGACTTTCAGGGCCTGCGCGAATTCCTCACGGCGGTGACCCTGACCAGCCTGATCGACCTGCCCTTCGTGGTGTTGATGCTGGTGGTGATCGGTCTGCTCGGTGGCTGGCTGGTGGTGATTCCGCTGCTGGCGTTTCCGATCACGATCATCTTCGCCATGGTGATTCAGGTGCGCCTGCGTGACACCGTGCAGAAAAGCCTGAGCCTGGGTGCCGAACGGCAGGCGCTGCTGATCGAAACCCTCGGCGGCCTGGAAACCCTCAAGGCCTGCAGCGCCGAAAGCGAGCGCCAGCACAAATGGGAAAGCACCCACGGCGCCCTCACCCGCCTCGACAGCCACGCGCGCAACCTTTCGGCGCTGGCGACCAACGGCACGCTGTTCATCCAGCAGTTTTCCGGGATGGCGACGATTGTCGCCGGGGTCTACAGCATCATCGCCGGCAACCTCAGCGTCGGTGCGCTGGTGGCCAGCTACATGCTCGGCAGCCGGGTGCTCGCGCCGCTGGGGCAGATCGCCGGGCTGATCACCCGCTACCAGCAAGCGCAACTGACCATGAAAAGCACCGACGCACTCATGGGCCTGCCCCAGGAACGCGACGGCAAACAGCGACCGCTGGAACGCACGCAGCTGCAAGGTGCGCTGGACGTCAGCGGCGTGACCTTTCACTACAACGGCCAAAACGCACCGGCGCTGAGCAACGTCAGCTTCAGCATGAAACCCGGCGAACGAATCGGCATCATCGGCCGTAGCGGCTCGGGCAAGAGCACCCTGGCGCGGCTGGTGATGGGCTTCTATGAACCCGAGGAAGGCCAGTTGCTGCTCGACGGTCTCGACCTGCGGCAACTGGATGTAGCCGACCTGCGCCAGCAGATCGGTTATGTCGCCCACGACCTGCCGCTTTTGGCCGGCAGCCTGCGCGACAACCTGACCCTCGGCGCCCGCTACATCAGCGATTCGCGCATGCTCGAAGTCGCCGAGCTGACCGGCGTCACCGAGCTGGCCCGCCAGCATCCGCAAGGGTTCGACCGGCCAGTGGGCGAGCGCGGCCAGCTACTTTCCGGCGGCCAGCGTCAGGCCGTTTTACTCGCTCGGGCATTGCTGCTCGACCCGCCGATCATGCTGCTCGACGAACCCACCAGCGCCATGGACAACAGCAGCGAAGACTTGCTGCGCCAGAAGCTGCACGGTTGGGTGCAAGGCAAGACCCTGCTGCTGGTCACCCACCGCACCTCAATGCTGAGCCTGGTGGACCGGCTGCTGGTACTGGACAACGGCCGGGTCGTCGCCGACGGCCCGAAAGAAGCGGTTATCGATGCACTGCGCAAGGGCCGCGTCGGCTCGGCGGCGGTTTAGATGCGTGCACATAATTTATGGCTCTCACAAAACCTGTGGCGAGGGGATTTATCCCCGATGGGCTGCGCAGCAGCCCCAAATACTCTGAGGGCGCTTCGCACCCTATCGGGGATAAATCCCCTCACCACAAGTAAGTGTTACGGGCGACGCATGGGTTGTGCGGTTTGATGTTTCTTAACTGAGGGGTATCGCCCCATGTCTGCATCTTCAGATAGCAAATCACGCGGCTACTTCGACAGTTTCGGCAAAAGCGCCGAAGCCGAGTTCATGCCGGAAACCGCCGGCGCTTCGTTGCAGGATTCGCCGCGCTGGTCGCGGATCACCGTGTGGCTGGCGGCGGCGCTGCTGATCAGTGCGCTGGTCTGGGCCAAGTTCGCCGTGCTTGAAGAAGTGACCATGGGCGAAGGCAAGGCGATTCCGTCAAGCAAGGTCCAGGTGATCCAGAACCTGGAAGGCGGGATCGTCACCGAGATCTTTGTCCGTGAAGGACAAATGGTGAACAAGGGCGATAAGCTGCTGCGCCTGGATGACACACGCTTCCTGTCGAACAAGGGTGAGAGTGAGGCCGATCGTTACGCCCTGACCGCGCAAGTCGAACGCCTTTCCGCCGAAGCCGAGGGCCGTCCGTTCAAACTGTCTGACGAGGTGATCGCCAAGGCGCCACAGGTCGCCGAAGACGAGCGCGCGCTGTACGACCAGCGCCAACGGCGTCTGGCCAGCGAACAACGCACCCTCACCGAACAGCTGCGGCAGAAGACTCAGGAGCTGGCGGAATTCCGCTCCAAGCAAGGCCAGTACAGTTCCAGCCTGGCGCTGCTGCAGCAAGAGATGAACATGTCAGCGCCGCTGGTCGGCACGGGTGCGGTGTCGCCGGTGGAGATCCTGCGACTGAAACGCAGCGCGGTGGAAATTCGCGGCTCGCTGAACGCGACGACCCTGGCCATCCCAAGGGCGGAATCGGCAATCAACGAGATCAAGAGCAAGATCGACGAATCGGAACAGACCTTCCGCTCCGACGCCGCCAAGGACCTCAATCAGAAACGCACCGACCTGTCGAAAATCACCGCGTCGAGCATCGCCATCGACGACCGCGTCAGCCGTACCACCGTGACTTCGCCGGTGCACGGGGTGATCAAGCAACTCAAGGTCAACACCATCGGCGGCGTGGTACAGCCGGGCAGCGACATGGTGGAAATCGTGCCGCTGGAAGACAACCTGCTGATCGAAGCCAAGGTCCGTCCGCAAGACGTCGCGTTCCTCCATCCGGGCCAGAAAGCCATGGTCAAGTTCAGTGCCTATGACTACACGATCTACGGCGGGCTGAGCGCAAAACTGGAACTGATCGGCGCCGACACCATCACCGATGACAAGGGCAACAGCTTCTACCTGATTCAGGTGCGCACCGATAAAAACCACTTGGGCGGGGACGTGAAACCGCTGCTGATCATCCCGGGGATGGTGGCGACGGTGGACATTATTACCGGGGAGAAAAGTGTGCTGGATTATCTGCTCAAACCAGTGCTCAAAGCCCGGACCGAGGCGATGCGCGAGCGGTAGGCATTGTTGGGATTTGCGGTGATTGATCCGACGCCTTCGCGAGCAAGCCCGCTCCCACAAGTGATCGCATTCCTGCTGGAAGAACCCTAATGTGGGCACTGTTGAGATTGGCGCTGATTGATCCGGCGCCTTCGCGAGCAAGCCCGCTCCCACATTTGGAATGCATTCCCCTGTGGGAGCGGGCTTGCTCGCGAAGAGGCCCGCACCAACACCCATTATTT
>NZ_JASCPO010000115.1:0-18381 GCF_029960145.1 Pseudomonas sp. PS01299
CGATAGCGGTGTGTCAGATACATTTGTATCGACTGACACACCGCTATCGCGAGCAGGCTCACTCCTACAGGGGGGTTAAGTGTTGAGTTTGAGGGCTTGCCGGACCGCGCCATCAACGCTCAGCCCGCTAAGCGTCACGCCATTTGCTTGCACTTCAGGCAACACCTCCAGCACCGCCAGTGCCTCATGCTTGAGTCGCGCCAGAATCAGGCGCTTGCCCTCCTGATGCACCCGCAGGAAGAACTCCTGGATCGCCTCAATGCTGGTGCCGTCCAGATCCGGGGTTTCCTCCAGACTGAGAATCACCGTGTGCAGCGCCACGTCCGAATGACGAATCAAGTGCAAAGCTGCACCAAGAACTCGCTCGACGTTAGCAAAGAACAACGCCTCACTGGGCCGCACAATCAGCACTCCCGGCTCAGTCACCGCCGTTGGGTGACGCTGCAGATCGACAAAATCATGGCCGCCGTCGATCCGACCGAGCACCTGAATGTCCGCCGCCGACATCTGTTTGAGCATCAGCAACACGCTGATGGCCACCGACACCAGCAAGCCGTCGAGAATGCCCAGCACCAACACCGCCCCCACCGCGCACAACACCAGCAGCCGATCCCGGCGCCAGACGAAATAGCGCCCCAGCGGCTGCAGACTCAAGCCCCGCGCCAGCGCATGAACCACGATGGCCGCCAGAATCGGCTCCGGTGTCAGGGCGATCCACGGCAGCACCGTCAGCACGATCACCAGCACCACCAGCGCCGCCACCCCACCGGCCCAGCGAGAAGTCGCGCCAGCGGCCTCGTTCGCCGACGTTGCCGAATACCCGGCCCCCGCCGGCATGCCATGGAACAATCCGGACAACAAGTTCGCTGCGCCGAGCGCCAGCAGATCGCGGTTGGAGGTCACACGATCACCGTGCTTGAGGGCGAACGAACTGATCGAGCCGTACGACTCGGCGTACAGAATCATCACCAGCGCAAAACCCACCTCCCCAAGCCGCAGCCAGTCGGCAAACGGCAGCACCGGCAGGCTCGGTACCTCCAGGCTCAGGTCGATCAAACCGATCATGTTCACGCCATACGCCGGAAGGTTCAGCCATTGCCCGGCCACAATGCCGATCACCACCACCAGCAAACCGCCAGGCACCCGTGGAAAACGCGAGAACAGTCCCAACAGCACCAGCGCCACCGCTGCGACAGCCGCCGCCGGCCAGTTCCATTGCGGCAGTTGTTCGAGCAGTTGCGGGGCGAAGCGCACCAGATTGGCATCGGTCAGATGCACACCGACCACACTGGCGACCTGCTTGAGGATGATGGTCAGCGCGAGGCCGAAAGCGAAGCCGCGCAGCACCGGTTTGGCGATAAACGCAGTGACGCTGCCGAAACGAAAGATCCCCGCCAGCAAGAACAGCCCACCGGTGACCAGCACCAACCCGACCGCCAGCGTCGCGCGTAACTGCGGGTCGCCATTGGCCATGGTCGCGGTGGCCGCCGCCAGCACCGCTGCTGACGAAGACGTGGCCGAGACAATGGCAAAGCGGCTGGTGCCAAACAACCCATAGCACAGCAACCCGGCAAACAGCGCAATCACCCCGGCCTGGGGCGCCAGTGCGGCGATGGTCGAATAGGCGACCGCTTCGGGCAACAGCAGACCGGCAATCGACAGACCGGCGAGGATGTCCTGCCAGCGATTGGGTGGCTCTACTGATTGGGGCGCGCTCGACAATCCACTGTCTCCAGACGAAAAAAAGCCGCTGTGCGTATCACGCACAGCGGCCACTGTAGCTGAGTCTCTGGCGCTTTGGCTTACGCCGTCAGCGAATAAATCACCGCCGAAATGGCCACCAGACCGACCAGGGTAACGAATACGTTCGACGCCTGACCGCGATAGCGCGCCATCGCCGGTACTTTACGAATCGCGTACATCGGCATCAGGAACAGGATCGCCGCAATCACCGGACCGCCAACGGCCTCGATCATCCCGAGAATGCTCGGGTTCAGGGTTGCAACGATCCAGCACACCACCAGCATGAACGCCGCCACGATACGATCCAGCGCTTTGGCGCCCGGACGCTTGCCGCTCTTGACGATCAGGCCCTTGAGGCCTTCGCTGGCACCGATGTAGTGGCCGAGGAACGACTTGGAAATCGCCACAAAGGCAATTAACGGCGCCGCAAAGGCGATGGCCGGGTTGCTGAAGTGGTTGGCCAGGTACGACAGGATCGACAGATTCTGCGCCTTGGCTTCGGCCAGTTGTTCCGGCGACAGGGTCAGCACGCAACTGAAGACGAAGAACAGCACCATCACCACCATCAGCAGGTGGGCGCGGCAGAGGATCTGCGAGCTGCGCTGCTCCGCATTGGCACCGTAACGACGCTTCTGGTCCACCGCGAAGGCCGAGATGATCGGCGAGTGGTTGAACGAGAACACCATCACCGGAATCGCCAGCCACAGTGTGTGCAGCAGTGCCGACGGTGCCGGCACTTGCGAAGCGGTGGTGAGAATGCCGCCATTCCAGTGCGGAATCAGGTACACCGCGAGGAACAGCAACGCGACGATGAACGGATACACCATCAGGCTCATCGCCTTGACGATCGCCTGCTCGCCGCAACGCACCACGGCCAGCAGGCCGAGGATCAGCACGAACGACAGCAGCGCGCGCGGCGGCGGCGTGATGTGCAGTTGGTGTTCGAGGAAGCTGGCGACCGTGTTGGTCAGGCCGACGCTGTAGATCAGCAGGATCGGGAAGATGGCGAAGAAGTACAGCAGGGTGATCAGCGCGCCGGCCTTGATGCCGAAATGCTGCTCGACCACCTCGGTGATGTCGGCGCCTTCGCGACCGGAGAGCACGAAGCGGGTCAGGCCGCGGTGAGCGAAGAATGTCATCGGGAAGGCCAGCAGCGCGAGGATCACCAGCGGCCAGAAGCCACCCAGACCCGCGTTGATCGGCAAAAACAGGGTACCGGCGCCAATGGCCGTCCCGAACAGTCCCAACATCCACGTGGTGTCATGGCGATTCCAGCTCGACAGTTCAGCTGGTGCTGCCGCTTCATAGCGTGCGTCGACGCTATTGGCCTGATCATTCATCCGGTCGGATCTCCGCATTCCGGTCACTTGCCACTCGGTCAGGACGCGTCGGAAAAAACCGACAGACATGCTCCGGCCGAAACAGGGGCGCGATTCTCCGCGATAAATGAGCAGAAGCAAAGACTTAGCTGAGGAATGGTTGTACGGAGCAGATCAGCGGGTTGTCGTTTTCGGGAAAATGGCTGTCGGCTCCGGATACGTAAGATGTCGTTTTCCGGCAAGTTTCAGCGACAATTCCACCGGCAAGACTTGATCAGATTGATCGAGCCAGGAGAAATCCGAGTGATATGCAAAACAGGCCGAACACCAGCATTCCCCAGATTGGGTACATATCGCCCTTGTTTTTGATGCGCATTCTTTCAACGTCCTCATCGTATTCTCGATCTGCCCGTTCAATCATGGCCTGACGGTCAAATGTACTCATGGTGATTTCCTTTTTTAGAGAGGGGTCTGAATGGTACAAACGCAAACACTTAAACCTTGAGTGAACGTCCTACTACGGCTGCTGTTGCGGTCAACACCCCAGTGACTACCGCAAACGGATAAAAATACGTATCCCACCTCAACTTCTTTTCTTCCGCTATAAGCTTTTTTCTCTCGGCCGCCAGTTTCCGTATTTCACTCATCATCCTTTCGAGTTCCAGGTGTTCTCGATTGTTTTGAAGCATTTGCCTTCCTTGGCTGTTGGTAGTCACTGCCCAAGCTACTTTGTGCCTCCATGATTTCGCGTTCATCACCATTCCGGTAGCAGACGCATCCGCCAAATTCGTAGGCAAAATCCGCGAAAAACGTAGGTAGCCTCGTACAAAAACAGCTGCGAGCTCATCACCCCACACTTTCAATCTGGCCGACATGTTCTAGCGTGAGACAAGTCCCCTACCCAACGGAATCTCTGCCCATGCCCCTCGTCCGCGTCGAAATCAAAAAGCACACCGACCCCACCTTCGCCAAACGCATCGGCGAGCAGATCTACGCCGCCATGCGCAGCACCATCAATGTGCCGGAACACGATAATTTCCAGATCCTCAACGAGCACGACGGCGAGCATTTCATCTTCGACCCGCAATACCTGGGCATCCAGCGCAGCGATCAGTTGGTGATCATCCAGATCACCCTCAATGAAGGTCGGACGCTGGAGCAGAAAAAAGCCCTGTACCAGACCATCGCGCACAGCCTGAACACCCAACTGGGCATTCGCATGGAAGACGTGTTCATCAATCTGGTGGAAGTCAAAAAGGAGAATTGGTCGTTCGGCAACGGCATCGCTCAATACGCCAGTTGACAGCCCTTCGCCGCCGCCAGCATGATCGGCGGCATGAACCTTCGCCCGCTGCACCTCACCCGTACCACCCCGACCGCCACCGGCGGGTCGTGGTGTTGCTGCCTGAGGTGAATCCAGCGCAGTGAACCCAAGGCCCCGCCAGCAATGGACGGGGCCTTGCTGTTTCTCCCGTCCGTGCGGCTTTTGCAGCCCTCAAGGAGAAACATCATGTCCGCAGCATTGTTGATCATCGATATGCAGGTCGGTCTGTTCCATGGCCCGGAAAAACCCCATGACGGGGAGCGCGTGCTCGCCAACATCCAGCAGCTGATCCGCCAGGCACGCCAGCAACACGTGCCGATCTACGCCGTACGCCACACCGGCCCGACAGGTTCGCCGATTGCCGCCGGCAGCCCTTTCTGGCAATTGCTGCCGGAACTTGACCTGAATGCCGAGTCCGACCACGTGTTCGACAAGTCCCGACCCAACGCCTTCCACGGCACCGATCTGGCGCAGCAGCTCAACGCTAATCAGATCGACGACCTTTACCTGGTCGGCATGAAAACCCAGTTCTGCATCGACGCCACCTGCCGCGCCGCTGCCGATCTGGGCTTCAAACCGTTGCTGGTGGCCGACGCCCACACTTGCATGGACACCCCCGCATTACCCGCCCACATCATCATCGAGCACCATAACGCCACCCTCGGCGGAGCATTTGCACGGCTGATCAATAGCGCCGACGTGAGCTTCTGACGAAGCGCCCGCGCGCTCCCCGTTTCAGCTCCTACACTGGCTGAAGCGGGGCTGCGGCCACCATTGCCAAACCGCTCTGGAATCAGCACTCTGACAAGACTTTCGCGACCACACCGTCATAGATCACAGGAGCCGCGCAATGCCCGCCACCGTTCTGGTACTGGTTGAAACCATCAATGACTATTTGCCGATTCTCGAGCATCAGGGCTTTCATCTGATCCTCGCACCAACCCCTGCCGAACGTGCGCAAGCCATCGCCAGCCACGGCGCACGGATCGACGCGGTGCTGACCCGTGGCCCGCTGGGACTGACCGCTGAGGAAATCGCCGCCCTGCCGGCGCTGAAAATCATCACCGTGATCGGCGCCGGTTATGAACACGTTGACCTGCAGGCTGCCAGCGATCGCGGGATCACCGTGACCAATGGTGCCGGGGTCAACGCCTCGTCGGTGGCTGATCATGCGATGGCGATGCTGTTGGCGCTGGTGCGCGACATTCCGCGCTGCGACGCGGCGGTGCGCCGGGGTGAATGGCCGAAGATCATGCGCCCGTCGCTGGCCAATAAACGCCTGGGGATTCTCGGTCTGGGCGCGGTGGGCATGGCGATTGCCAAGCGTGCTCACCTCGGTTTCGACATGCAGATCAGTTATCACAACCGTCAACTGCGCAGTGATGTGCCCTATGCGTTCTGCTCGACGCCGACCGAACTGGCACGCGCCTCGGACTTTCTGATCGTCGCCACGCCGGGCGGGATTGGCACCCAGCATCTGGTGACTCGCCCGGTGCTCGACGCCCTTGGCCCGAACGGTTTCATCGTCAACATCGCGCGGGCCAGTGTGATCGCCACCGCCGAGCTGATCAGCGCCCTTGAGCAACGGCGGATTGCCGGCGCCGCACTGGACGTGTTCGATCATGAACCGCAGGTGCCGGATGCACTGAAAAGTCTGAGCAACGTGATTCTCACGCCACACGTCGCCGGCCTGTCACCCGAGGCCACCCAAGGCACGGTGGAACTGGTGGGAAAAAACCTCGTGGCGTTCTTCTCAGGGCAACCGGTGCTGACGCCGATCGCCCTGCCCCCCAGGCTCAACAACCAGCGCGTGCATTGAAAAGAGCCGGCAGCGCCCTGCTGCCGTACCTATTCGAAACGCTGATTATCCTGCAACACGCTAACCTATAAGACCGCTGCGCGCTTGTGGCCGCCCGAGTGCGCCATTAGATTAGCCAATGATGTCTGGCCTCCAAAATAAGCAGAAGGGATAAGCATGGCGCTTACTGACCAGTCCACCCGTATCCGCTCTGGCGAAGAACTCGATGCCAGCCTGATCGATCCGTACTTGAAGAGGCACATTCCGGGGCTGACCGGCACGCCGCAGATCAGCCAGTTCCCCGGCGGTGCGTCGAACCTGACTTACCTTCTGGAGTACCCGCAGCAGGAGTTCGTGCTGCGCCGGCCGCCGTTCGGCCACAAGGCCAAATCCGCCCACGACATGGGCCGCGAATTCCGCATCCTCAATCAACTGCGAGATGGTTTCCCCTACTGCCCGAAAGCCTACGTGCACTGCACCGACGAGTCAGTGATCGGCGCCGAGTTCTATGTGATGGAACGGGTCAAGGGCATCATCCTGCGCTCCGACCTGCCGCCAGAACTGGGCCTTGATGCGGCCAAGACTGAAGCACTGTGCAAGAGCTTCATCGACCGTTTCGTCGAACTGCACCGGGTTGACTACAACGCCTGCGGCCTCGGCGATCTGGGCAAACCTGAAGGCTATGTCGCCCGCCAGATCAAAGGCTGGAGCGAACGTTACGAAAAAGCCCTGACCCCGGACGCGCCGCATTGGGAGAAAGTCAAAGCCTGGCTCAACGACAAGATGCCGGCCGACCATCCGACCTCAAGCATCGTCCACAACGACTATCGCTTCGACAACGTGATCCTCGACCCGAACAACCCGATGCAGATCATCGGCGTGCTTGACTGGGAACTGACCACCCTCGGCGATCCGCTGATGGATCTGGGCAACACCCTCGCCTACTGGATTCAGGCCGATGATCCGGCACCGGTGCAACTGATGCGCCGCCAGCCGAGCCACGCCCCGGGCATGCTGACTCGACGCGAATTCGTCGATTACTACGCCGAACGCTCGGGCATCCAGATCGACAATTTCGACTTCTACTACACCTACGGCCTGTTCCGTCTGGCCGGCATCGTGCAGCAGATCTACTACCGCTTCTACCACGGCCAGACCCAGGACAAACGCTTCGCGCAGTTCATTCACATGAACAAACTGCTGGAGCACATGAGCCTGCAGGTCATTGCGAAATCGAGCCTCTGACGGCCCACACCAAGGAACCTTTATGTCCAAGACTCAGTTGTTCGACCTCGACGGCAAAATCGCATTCGTCTCCGGCGCCAGCCGTGGCATCGGTGAAGCCATCGCCAAACTGCTGGCCCAGCAAGGCGCCCACGTGATCGTCTCGAGCCGCAAGCTCGAAGGCTGCCAGCACGTCGCCGACGCGATCATCGCCGCCGGCGGCAAGGCCACCGCCGTGGCCTGCCACATTGGTGAAATGGAACAGATCAGCCAGGTCTTCGCCGGGATCAAGGAACAGTTCGGTCGCCTCGATATTCTGGTGAACAACGCGGCGACCAACCCGCAGTTCTGCAACGTGCTGGACACCGATCTGGGTGCGTTCCAGAAGACTGTAGACGTGAACATCCGTGGCTACTTCTTCATGTCGGTGGAAGCCGGCAAGCTGATGCGCGAAAACGGTGGCGGCAGCATCATCAACGTCGCCTCGATCAACGGGATTTCACCGGGCGTGTTCCAGGGCATCTACTCGGTGACCAAGGCCGCCGTGATCAACATGACCAAAGTCTTCGCCAAGGAATGCGCGCAATTCGGCATCCGCTGCAACGCCTTGCTGCCGGGCCTGACCGACACCAAATTCGCTTCGGCCTTGGTGAAGAATGACGCGATCCTCAAGCAGGCACTGACGCAGATCCCGCTCAAGCGCGTAGCCGATCCGAGTGAAATGGCCGGGGCGGTGCTGTATCTGGCAAGTGATGCATCGAGCTACACCACTGGGGTTTCGCTGAATGTGGACGGTGGGTTCCTGTCCTGATTTCTCTGACAAATCATTAACCCTGTGGGAGCGGGCTTGCTCGCGAAGTCGGAGTGTCAGGCAGCATTGCCTTGAATGACACACCGCATTCGCGAGCAAGCCCGCTCCCACAGGGGTTATCCGTAAGACAGTGACTTTGGGTAATTGCCTGACAAAGTGCACCGGCAAGCACCCCTACAGCACTACTGCGTGACACACCGGGTGGTGGTGATATGCCGAGTGACCTGCTCGTCAACATACATATCGCCAGACACCTGAGTGTTTTCCAGAGTCTGACAGGTACGCACCGGCGGTGGCGGCGGTGCAGCAGGAGGCGGTGGCGGAGGACTGGCACAGCCGCTTAACAGCGCGACAGAGAAAGCCAGCGACAACGGCAGATACACGCGTTTCCCAGGATTATTCATAGGACGACCCGCGATGAATGGAAGAGCCACTTCCGCAATCACGCACGAATACCGCGGATGACGGAAGACCTGACCACTCATTCTTTATAGCCGACCACCCTGTAAGCGCCAGTGAAATGGAGGGAGATGGAGGAATTGGCTGTCGATTTTGCGGGGAGGAAAATCTGTGTGGGAGGGGTACATCAACAAGAATTTTTTTGACTGGAAGGCCGCCATCGCTGGCAAGCCAGCTCCCACAGGGGTTGAGTATTCCTGACTGAAATGGGTCAGCTGTCAGGCCGCCTTCGCGAGCAAGCCCGCTCCCACAGTTGGGCCGGGTGCATCAGCAAAAAATTGGTCGGCTGTCAGGCCGCCATCGCCAGCAGGCTGACTCCTGCAATTCAGAGAGCGAGCCCCCCATGCGGCGAAGCCGCCCCACTCAACACAATGAGCGTTAGCTCGAGTACCGCTTTTGATCTGAGGGCCCGTCGGCAGGCTGAGTGGAGGGATTTATCCGGGGGTGGGAGCGCAGCGACCGTTTGGCGCAGCCAAACACAGCGAGAGGAGGTGCAGCGAAGCAAACCGTAGGCGCTGCCCCCCGGATGAATCCCGCAGCGAAGGAACCCGAGCCTAGGCGAGGGCCGAACGTCAGGGTAAAGCCTTTTTGGTTACTTTTTCGGCGTCTGGAAAAAGTGACCCGCCGTAAGGGCGGAACCCTAAGTGGCCGTTACCGCAGCAACGGATATACACCCAAAACAAACCAACACCAAAACCCTAGGCCATATCCGGATCCCGAGCAGCCCGCAAAGAATTGCTCTCCAACTCATACCGCAACTCATCCACCAGCGCCGCCACCGACTCAGGCGTACGCAACGCATTGAGCTTCAACCCACTGATCACCAGATCCACCTGCCCCGAATCCGGGTGATATAACTTCACCGTCAGCGAATGATCCCCATCCACTGAACACTCGCACGCCAATGGCGAAAAACTCTGTTCGAGGCTGGCGCGCAACTGCGCAAGATTCATCATGGAGCCTGTTCCTTTAGCTGTTTCGAAGGGAGACGATCCCAAGCCAAACAGGCTCGTATCGCACCCCAACAGACTAAGAACTGCCCTATCTCACCAGAACCTGCATTTGCACCGCATCAGCTAGTGCATTTGCACCTACCGCTGACCCTTCGCGCCGCGCTCGCCAGAAAACAGACCACGCTCCCGCGCCCAGACAATCGCCTCGCTGCGACTGTGTACATCAAGCTTGGAATACACGGTCGCCACATGATTGCGCACGGTGTTCGGCGCGAGTTTCAGGCGGGCGGCGATCTCCTTGTCGGCCAGGCCTTCGCAGATCAGCCCCAGCACGTCGCGCTCACGCGCCGTCAGGTCAGTGAACGACACGCTCGGCAGTTGCGGCGAGTTGACCTTCTTCACATTGGCCAGTTTTTCGATCAGCGTCCGGCTGAACCACGAAGCGTCTTTCATCACCTCTTCAATCGCCGCCACCAGCTCCAGCTCGGTGCGCTTGCGTTCGGTGATGTCCATCAGCACCAGCAGATAGCACGGCGTGTCCTGAATATTCACGGTGTCCGCAGACACCGCGCACTCCAGCAGATCCGCGTCCTTCTTGCGCACCCGCACATCGACCCGATCCACTCGTCCGCTTTTCGCCAAGGCGGTCAGCAGTCGGGCCCGCGCACCATCGTCGTCAATGAAATTCAGCTGCGTCACGGTTTTGCCGACGACGTCGTCATTCTCGTACGCCAGGGTGTCGAGGAACGCCTGATTGACATCGATCACCTGCTGTTCGTCGGCGGTACAGATCAGAATCGGCACCGGAGTCAGGCGGAACGCCTTGGCAAAGCGCTCTTCGCTCTGACGCAGCGCAACTTCGGCCTTGTGGCGCAGCTCCATGTCGACGAAGGAAAACAGCATGCAATCCTCATCATTGAGCACCAACGGCTGCCCGGCAACGATCACTTGCTTGCTGCCGCCATCGGGCAGGCGCAATTGAGCCTGCATCTGCGGAATGGTCGCCACATCGCGCAGGCGCTGGATCGCCAGATCCTTTTGCTCGGCCTGCTCGAAGATGTCGATTTCATAGGCCGAGGTGCCGATCACCTGCTCACGGGTGTAACCGGTCATCTCCAGAAACCCCGGATTGACCTTGATGTAGCGCAAATCGCTGAGGCGGCAGATCACCGCCGGCGCCGGGTTGGCATTGAAGGTCTTTTCGAAGCGCTGCTCGGCGTTCGCCCAATCGGTGACATCGCTCATGATCAGCACCAGTGACTCCGGCTGCCCTTCGCGATCAGTCAGGATCATGCTGCGCACGCTGTGCACCCAGACGTGCTCGGGATCATTCACGGCAGACACTTCGATCAGCACGTCGTTGAAGGCTTCGCAGCGTGCAGCGCGGCTGATCGGATAGTGTTCCGGGGGCACCGAATGATTGTTGCGATAGCGCAGGCTGAAGCGCTTGGCATACTCATCGGCATTAGTGCCCAGCTCACCGATCCGGCTGACACCGTGCATCGCCAGCGCCGCCTCATTGGCCCAGAGGATGCTCTGATCGAGCTCCAGCAGAATCACCCCGTCGGACAGCCCGGCGATGATCTGCTGCAGCTGGCGACGGTTGGTTTCAGTGGTCAGGACTTCCTGGCTCATTGGATCTCCACAGGGAATTCGCGTGTGAAGATTACGACCGCAGGCGTTCGTGATCGTGCCGAACTCTTCAACAACACCACAAATCCCTGTAGGAGTGAGCCTGCTCGCGATAGCGGTCTGTCAGCCACATCAACTCTGACTGACACACTGCTATCGCGAGCAGGCTCACTCCTACAGGGGATCAATGGTGATCTGAAGTTTCCACCAACTCCCGCAACGTATCGAGAAACAACCTGAGCACCGGCGAAGCATCGTCAGCGCGGTAAGTCGCATACAACGGCACCTCCGGCAGCGCCGGTGTCAGCTTGCGAAACACCAACCCAGCCGGGGCCAACTGCTCGATAGAAGCAGGCAGCAGCGCCACCCCGAAACCGGCGCGCACCAGACTGAGCAAGGTCTGCACCTCGATCACCTGCTGGCGGATCTGCGGGGTGAATCCGGCCTGAATGCAGCACTGATAAAGGAAGTTGGCGAACCGCGACTGCTTCAGTTCCAGCGCGACAAACGGTTCCTGTGCCAGATCCGCCGGGGCCAGAAGCTCGCGGCTGGCCAGCGGATGATCGGCCGGCATCACCACATGAATCGGTTCGTAGATCAACAACTCGTTGCGCAGCAACGGATCGTCATAACCCACGCGGAACACGCAGGCATCGATACGTTTTTCCTTCAACGCCTTGACCTGCGCCGCCGGGGTCATTTCATGCAGGCGCCAGTTCACCTGCGGATAGCGCTCGCGAAACAGGTGCAGGGCTCTGGGCAGCACGCCGACCATCACCGAGCTGATCATGCCGATTTCCAGCTCGCCAAGCTGCCCGCGCCCGGTCTGGCGCGTCAGGTCCAGGGCCCGTTCCAGTTGTTCGAACACCAGCGGCGCCTGCTCCTTGAGCATCTGCCCCGCCGCTGTCAGTTCGACCCGGTGGTGACTGCGCTCGAACAACGGCGTGCCCAGCTCCTCCTCCAGCAGGCGAATCTGCTGGCTCAGCGGCGGCTGGCAGATGTGCAAACGTTCGGCGGCCCGGCCGAAATGCAGCTCATCGGCCAGGGCCATGAAGTACCGCAGCAGGCGCAGGTCCATGGCGGCTTACCCCAGACTCAGCGGTGTCGAACGCTGGCGCACGCCGGTCAGCGCAAACAAGGCGTTGGCAATCGCCGGCGCCACCGACGGACTGCCCAACTCGCCTACGCCACCGGGCTTGCCCGGCTCGCCATCCAGCACCACGATGTCGGTGGCCGGCATGTCCGACATGCGGGTCACGCGGTAGTCGTGGAAATTGCTCTGCACCACCCTGCCCTGTTGAATGTCGAGGCGATCAAACAACGCATGGCCCAAGCCCCACATCAGTCCGCCGTAGATCTGCTCCTCGACCCCGCCCGGCGACACCGCCAGACCGCAATCGACCACACAGGTCAGCTTCTCGACTTTCGGCTGGCCATCGACCGTCGCGACCCGCGCCACCACTGCGATAAAACTGCTGTAACCCTGATGGGTCGCAATCCCCAGCGCAGTGCCCGGCGGTAACGGCTGGCCCCATCCGGCGCGTTCGGCAGCCTGTTTCAGCACCGCCACATGCCGTGGCCGCTCCTGCATGTTGGCCAGACGGAACGCCAGCGGATCCGCGCCTGCCGCATGGGCCAGTTCGTCCATGAAACTCTCGACGGCAAACACATTGGGAATAAAGCTCACCGAGCGATACCAGCCGCTGGGCACATGGCTTTCGTGCTTGACCCAGTTCAACTCCAGGTGCGGCGGACGGTAGGCGAAGTCCCACGCGGTGATCGCTTCGGTAGTGCTGTAATCCATGTGATCCGGGCGTTCGAAATAGCCCGGCTCCCACTGCTCCGGCGAGGCCGGTGACACCGCGTGCAGTTGCAGTGCGTTGAGTTTGCCTTGGGCATCCAGCGCGCCTCTGACCCGGTGCAGCGTCGCCGGGTGATTGAACAGTGCGTGCATTTCATCTTCGCGACTGTTCAGTAATTTCACCGGCACACCCATCTGCTGCGCCAGATACGCCACCTCGAACAACCAGTACTTGGCCTCCCGCGCGCCGAAGCTGCCGCCGGACACCAGCTCATTGATGGTGACCTTCTCCTTGGCGATGCCGCATACGGTTTGCGCGGCTTCCAGCGCCGACGACGGCACCTGCACGCCGCCCCAATAGGTGATCGCCTTGTCCTGCACGTGCGCGGTGATGCAGATTGGTTCCAGCGGGTTCTGCACCTTGTACGGCATGCGGTAATCGGCTTCGATCAGCTTCGCCGCGTGCGGCCATTGCGCGCCGACATCGCCATGCGTCATGGCTTTGATGGTTTGGCTGTTCGGGTCGGAAATAGCGGCAGCCTGGGCCTTGGCCAGTTCCGCGCTGTCGAACCCGGCCAGCGGCGAATCGCTCCATTTGATCTCCAGCACTTTGCGCCCCTGCTGCGCCGCCCAGAACGTCTCGGCCAGCACCGCGACGCCTTCCAGATTGCCGCCGAGCACGTCCGGGCGCCCGGGGACTGCAAGCACCTGGCGCACGCCCGGCACCTGCAATGCCGCCGCCGAATTCACGCTGACGACTTTCGCCCCGACCACCGGCGCGCGCTGAATCACTGCCACCAGCATCCCCGGCAACTGCACGTCGATGCTGTACTTGAAGCGTCCGCAGACCTTGGCCGCGGCATCGCGCTTGTGCCGCAGTTTGCCGATGTATTTGAACTGCGCCGGATCCTTCAGCCTGACACTGGCCGGTGCCGGCAGACGCGCCGCCACGCCGACCAGTTCGCCGTAGCCGAGGCTGCGTTTGCTGGGCAGATGAACCACCCGACCTTCTTCGGTGCTGCAGCTGTCGGGGCTGACTTTCCATTGCTTCGCCGCAGCGGCGATCAACAACGCCCGCGCTGTGGCCCCGGCCATACGCAGGCGCTCGTATTCCAGCGACACACTGGTGCTGCCGCCGGTGGAAAAGACTTTCCAGACCGGGTGAATGTAGGTGTCGAAGAACGGATCTTCCGGGGTGATGACCTGCACGGTCATCGGGTTCACATCCAGCTCTTCGGCCACACACGCGGCCAACGCCGTTTGCGTGCCGGTGCCGGAATCGTGTTTGTGCACCACCAGTTTCACTGTGCCGTCGGGGAAGATCCGCACCCAGGCGTTGGGCTCGAATTCGGTGGCCGGCGCCGGAGCTTTCGGGTCGCTGGCGGCGCTGCCGGACGGCAGATACAAGGCAATCGCCAGGCCCGAAGCCACCGTCGCCGCTTGCTTGAGAAAGACCCGGCGTGACGGTTCGAGCAAGGTGTCGTCGCGCAGGCTCATCACGCCTCCTTCGGCGCGTTCGCCGCGCGCTTGATCGCTTTGTTGATCCGCGCGTAAGTGCCGCAACGGCAGATATTGCCGGTCATCGCATTGCGGATCGAATCGTCGGTTACCGCCGCGCCGGTGTTGAGCAGCGCGGCGGCGGACATGATCTGCCCGGATTGACAGTAGCCGCATTGCGGCACATCTTCGGCGACCCAGGCCAGTTGCAGCGGATGGCTTTCGTTCGGCGACAAGCCTTCGATGGTGGTGATGCTGTGGCCCGCGACGGCGGCCAGCGGCAACTGGCAGGAACGCACCGCGACACCGTCCAGATGCACGGTGCAGGCACCGCACAGGCCCATGCCGCAGCCGAATTTGGTGCCGGTGAGTTTCAGTTGATCACGCAGTACCCATAACAAGGGCATGGAGGGGGACGCCTCATCCAGCTCGCGTCGTTCGCCGTTAACCGTGAATGCGATCATTGTCAGGCTCCAAAAGAGCGGCCCGTCTTTGTGCGGGCCTGGTGACCGATTATTGGAAGCCCACGCAACACGCGGCCAGCGACGATTTCTGCCAACCGGTGTAAGCAGGACTAACAACATGTACAAGCGATACCCGTCGGTGCAGTCCATGAGCGCGTTCATCCAAGCGGCGCGCAGCGGCAGTTTCTCCAGCGCGGCGCGCAAGCTCGACCTGACGCACAGCGCGATCAGCCAGCAGATTCGCGCACTGGAAGATTTCATCGGTCAGCCGCTGTTCGTGCGTGAAGGCGGCGGCAGCAACCTCACCGATGCCGGGCAGTTGTTTGCCAGCGTGCTAGCGGACGGGCTGGCGCAGATCGACCGGGCCCTGTCCTCGGTGAAAAACCGCAGCGTGGCGCAGCGCCTGACCCTGGACGTCGACAGTGAACTGGCGCAGAGCTGGCTCAATCCGCGTCTGCCGGAGTTGCTCGACGGACTTCCGGATTACGAGGTGACGCTGCTGTCGATGCCACGCAGTGATCGCAGCACGTTTGAGCGGGTCGATCTGGCGTTGCGTTACGGCTATGGCGATTGGGATGACTGCGAGATGACGCAGATCTGCGGCGACCGGGTGCTGGCGGTGGCTTCACCGGCGCTGCTTGAGCGCTATGGTTTGCAGTTGCCGCTGAGCCCGGCGCAGATTCTTGAATTGCCGCTGTTGGGCTATACGCGGCGCTCGTGGATACCGTGGCTGGATGCGGCCGGAATGCCCCCGGTAGAGCCAGCGGCGCGGGTGATTTTCGATAATGCGGCGAACCTGATTGCGGCGGCTGAAGCCGGGGTTGGTGCCGGGCTGGTGCGCGGTTTACTCGCCGCCGATGCGTTGCGCAATGGGCGGCTGGTGGCGTTGAACGAGGCGCAGATTGCTGCGCATTACAACCTGTATGCGGTTTGGCCGCATGGGCAGGCCGAGCGTGTGGCGCCGGTGGTTGAGGTCATCAAACAGTTGGCTCTGTGTACGCTTGAGAACGCTGCCCTCACCCTAGCCCTCTCCCAGAGGTAGAGGGGACCGATTGGGGAATATTGACGAATTACGCCGACGTGAAAGCTCAGCTGTGAATCCATAATCGACTGGATCTTTCAGGTCGATGTAAACCGAAAGACACCTCCGTAGGTTTCCTCTCCCTCCGGGAGAGGGCTAGGGTGAGGGCAAGGCTCTTGATCCAAGGCCCATATCCCAGAAGTATCACCACCCCACCCAATTAATATTGTACGAACCCTCCCCCGCCTTCCAATACTCGTCCTCAGCAACCACCCACCCGGGCCGGATGCGAACAGGCGAGGGAATGCGCGATTGCTGCGCATAGAAATGGCCGATAGCCCGGGGCGTGGATGCCGAGAGCCGCAAGGCTCCCTTCCCCGCTATCAGGAGATCGACTTCAATGATCATCGATATCAGCTGCTATCCCACGGATCTCGTGGACCTCGCCTGGAGGCATGACGGTGACCCGTTCACCGGCGAGCGTTTGCTGGAGATGATGGATGGCCCGTACATGGTCAACGGCAAACCTCGCCGGATCGACAAAGCCTTCATCCAGCCGCCGCAGGGCAACACCATTTACACCTGGACCGACGGCGAACTCTCGGGCCGCGAATCCATCGACGCCTACATGGCCTACACCCTGAAAATGGTGCAGACCTACCCCGATCGTTTCATCGGCTGCTTCGTCTACAACCCGCGCTGCGGTGTGGAAAACGGCGTCGAGGCGATCGAGCGCTACGTCAAGGAGCACGGTTTCAAGATGGTGCAGATGCAGGCCAATATGCACGCCTACCGGCCTGATCGTGCACTGGACTGGGTCCGCCCGTGCTTCGAGAAATGCGCCGAACTGGGCATCCCGGTCAAGCTGCACACTGGCGACGGGCCGTACAGCATTCCGTCGGAATGGGTGCCGATGATCAAGGAGTTCCCCAACGTGAATTTCATCATGGCCCACTTCGGCGTGCAGACCGGCGGGGTCTACGTATTCGAACCGATGCAATGGGCGATGGAACTGCCCAACGTCTATTGCGAATCCGGCTGGTGCCTGCAATCGCGGATCGTCGAGTTCGCCAAGGTCTTGCCAACGCACAAGATCCTGTTCGGCACCGACACCCCGCCGAACGAACCGGGCATGTGGCTGCGCCTGCTCGAAGTGCTGTGCCACGAGCCGCCGCAAGGCCTGAACCTCGACGAAGACACCCTCGAGGAATACCTGGGCAACAACACCGCGCGGATGATCGGCCTCGAACCGACCCCGCCGCCGCGTTCCGTTTCCGAAGCAGAGGCGCAACTCAAGCGCCCCGTCACCACGCAACTGGCCAGGAGCTGAACCGATGATCATCGACACCCATCTGCACCCCACCAATCTGGTCGACGAAGCCTGGCGCCACACCGGCGAACCGTTCACCGGCGAGCGCATGCTCAAACTGATGGACGGCCCGTACATGATCAACGGCAAACCGCGCCGCATCGACATGGGCTTCATCCAGCCGCCACCGGGCAACACCGGTTATCGCGACGGTAACCGCCGTGGCCGCGAGGGCGTGCGTGACTACATGTCGTACGTCGCCGAACTCTGTGTGAAGTACCCGGATCGCTTCATCGGCAACTTCAACTTCAACCCGCGCTGGGGACCGGAAAACGGTGCGGCGGAGCTGGAATTCCACATCAAGGAATACGGCTTCAAGATGCTCAAGCTGCACGCCAACATGCACGGCTATCGCCCGGATCGGGCGCTGGACTGGTTGCGTCCGGCGATGAAAGTCTGCGCCAAGTACAACATCGTGGTGCTGATCCATACCGGCGACGGCCCGTACACCATTCCGACGATGTTCTACCCGATCATCCGTGAGTTCCCGATGGTCAATTTCATCATCGGCCACTTCGGCATCCAGACCGGCGGCAACTACTCGTTCGAGGCGTTCTGGATGGCGATGGACACGCCGAACGTGTACTGCGAATCGGGTTGGTGCTTCCAGTCGCGGATCGTCGAATTCGCCAAGGAACTGCCGCGCAACAAGATCGTGTTCGGCACCGACTCGCCGCCGAACGAACCGGGCATGTGGCTGCGCGAGCTGGAGGTGTTGTGCTCGCCGGCACCGCAGGGCTTGGGCATCGATGAGGATCATCTGGAGGACTACCTGGGCAACAACATCGCCCGGTTGTGCGGGATCGAGCCGACGCCACCGCCGAAGGATCTGGTTGAGGCGGATATTCGTCTGACCACCACGTACTTGTAGCCACACACAATCCATGTGGGAGCGGGCTTGCTCGCGAAAGCGGTGCTTCATTCAACAATGAAGGTGGCTGATCCACCGCATTCGCGAGCAAGCCC
>NZ_JASCPO010000116.1:0-18265 GCF_029960145.1 Pseudomonas sp. PS01299
TAGAAAGGTGGATGGCAGCTTTGCTCCCACTCGTGCTTTAAACACCGCGGACTCACAGCTTGCCATCCACCCCTCTCACCCCAGAGTTTATTCCTTTACTCAGACACAAGCGGGCTTGCTCGCGAAGAGGCCCTGTCAGGCAGCACAAAAATCACTCGCGCGGCAGCAAACCTCTAATGGCCAGAAATGCGGGAACACCCAGCCCGACCCAACTCAACGCATCCCAGATCCCGTCCCCCAGCAACGCCGAAAACAACCCCGCCGCACTCAGCAGCGCAATCACCAGCGGCGTGCTGAACACTTTCCAGAAACTCGACTGACGCGGCTTCATGCAGCAGCCTCCCGCGGCAACGGTTTCGCCGCTTTACGCCGCACCACCCACAGATACACGCCGCTGCCGAGGACGATGATGGTCAGCACGTCGAGGGTTGCCCAGAGGATCTTCATCGGCATGCCGCCGTAGTCGCCGAAGTGCAGCGGCTGGGACATGCCCATGGCGTCCATGTACCACGGGCGCTCGGCCACAGCGGTGACCTGTAGGGTGCTGGCGTCGATCAGCACCGGCGTCAGCAGGTGCGAGGTCAGGTGCGTGCCGCCCTTCATGAAGACTGAATAATGATGCTCGCTGGAAAACCGCGTGCCGGGGAAAGCGATGAAATCCGGGTTCATGCCCGGCGCCACGTCCCGGGCGATGTCGAGCAGGCGGGTGGCCGGGGCCGGTCGGGTCAGCGGCGGGGCATCGCGGTAGGGCGCGACCATGGCGGTCAGCGTGTCATTGCGCCACGCGGCAATGAGCAGATCGGCGCAGGCGCTGATCACGCCGGTGACGCCGACCACCAAGGCCCAGGTCAGGGTAACGACGCCGATCAGGTTGTGCAGGTCGAGCCAGCGCAGGCGGGTGGACTTGTCCTGACGCACGGTGCCGAACTGCAAGCGGCGCATGAACGGCAGGTAGAGCACCGTACCCGAGATGATCGCGACCACGAACAGCAGACCCATGAACGCCAGCAGCAACTTGCCCGGCAGTCCGGCAAACATGTCGACGTGCAGGCGCAGGATGAACAGCATCAGCCCGCCATTGGCCGACGGGGTTTCCAGCGCTTCACCGGTGCGCGCATCAAGCATGAAGGTGTGCGACGAGTTCGGTTCGGTGCCGGCGGTCTTCGCCATGATCGTCAGTACGGCGTTGGGTTCGTCGTCTTCGAAACCGAAGTATTGCACCACTTCACCTGGGCGATGTTTTTCTGCGGCCTCGACCAGTTGCGCCAGGTTCAAGCGCGGCGTGTCGACCGGCATCTCGCGCACTTGTGGGGCATCACCGAGCAGATGCTCGATCTCGTGATGGAAGATCAGCGGCAGGCCGGTCAATGCCAGCAACAGCAAAAATACGGTGCAGATCAGGCTGGTCCAGGTGTGGATGAACGACCAGCGGCGAATTGTTTTACTTTTCATTTCATGACCTTCAAAAACACCGAAGCCGTCCATGAAGGACGGCTTGGTGACAGGACCTGTTTCAGCTCACGCGGTTACCACTTGTAGGTGGCGCTGGCGATGACGCTGCGCTGGTCACCGTAGTAGCAGTAGTAGCCGTCGCAGGTGGAGATGTAGTCCTTGTCGAACAGGTTGGTGGCGTTGACCGCGACCGATGCACCTTTGAGGCTGTTGTCCAGGCGACCGAGGTCGTAATGCACCGAGGCGTCGAACACGGTGTAGGCGTCCGCTTTGCCCAGCCAGGTGTTGGCCTTGTCGCCGTAAGTGTTGCCGGTGTAACGCACGCCACCGCCGATGCCGAAACCGTCGAGTACGCCGCTGTGCCATGTGTAGTCGGTCCACAGCGAAGCTTGCTGGTTAGGCATCAGTTGCAGGCGATTGCCCTTGTCCACGCCTTTCTGCACTTCGGACTTGGCCAGGGTGTAGGCGGCGATGACTTTCAGGTTATCGGTGACGTCGGAAACCGCTTCCAGCTCCAGGCCTTTGACCTTCACTTCACCGGTCTGGCTGGTGATGGTCACGTTGTTGACGATGCTGTTGACCGCGACGTTCTTCTGGGTCAGGTCATACACCGCAGCGCTCAGCAGAGTCTTGCTGCCCGGCGGCTGGTACTTGATGCCCAGTTCCCATTGCTTGCCTTCGGTCGGCTTGAGCGAACCGGTGGAGGTGGCATCGGCGCCGCTGGTTGGCTGGAAGGATTCGGCGTACGACAGGTACGGCACGAAGCCCGAGTCGAACACGTAGCTGAGCGCCGCGTTGCCACTGAACGCCTTGTCGCGCTGGGTGTTGGTGGCGTCGCCCTTGTTGATGAACTGCGTGCCGGTGTGCACCCAGTCTTCACGCCCGCCGAGGGTCAGGCGCCACTGGTCGAGGGCCATCTGGTCCTGTACGTACAGGCCGGTCTGGTAGGTCTTCTGGTCATAGTCATAGAACGCCGAAGAGCGTGCTGGACGGGTGATCGGCTGACCGTAGATCGGGTTGTTGACGTTAATGTCCGGCGCGGTGCCGAAGATCGACGTGTAGTTGGTGTTGCTGCGCTGGTGATCCAGACCGAGCAACAGCGTATGGCGGATGTCGCCAGTGGCGAAGTCGGCCTGGAAGTTGTTGTCCACGGCGAACTGGCTGATGTCTTCATCAACGTTGGTGGTGCCGCGACCGACATTGCCCTGAGCATCCACGGTGAAGCCGGCGAACGATGGGTTGTAACTGTTGACGGTCACGGTCTGGAACGACAGATCCGACTTGGTGTAGCGCAGGTTCTGCTTGAACTGCCAGACGTCGTTGAGGCGATGCTCGAAGGCATAACCGAGCGCGTAGTAGGTGCGGTCGTAGAAATCGTAGTCCGGATCACCGAGGTTCTTGTGATGGGAAATCTTGCCGAACGGCATGTCGATCTTGGTGCCCTGAATCGGGTAGAACTGGCTGGTGACACCGGTATCGTCGCGGGTGAACTGGGTCAGCAGGGTGAATTTGGTGTCGTCATCGATGTTCCAGGTCAGGCTCGGCGCGATGTTGTAGCGCTTGTTCTCGATGTGATCGATCTGCGTGTCGCTGTCGCGCACTACACCGCTGATGCCGTAGAAAAACTGCCCGGCGTCGTCGATCTTGCCGGTGCTGGCGAAGTTGATCTGGCGATGGTTGTCGCTGCCGTACTGCAACTGGATTTCGCTGCTGGCTTCCGCGCTCGGGCGCCGGCTGACCATGTCCAGCAGACCGCCCGGCGGGGTCTGGCCGTAGACGGAAGAGGCCGGGCCGCGCAGCAGCGCGAGGCGGTCGAGGTTCCAGGTTTCAGGCTTTGGGTTGGCGTATACGCCCTTGGGCAGCGGCAGGCCGTCGAGGAACTGAGTCGGCTCGAAACCGCGCACCCGCAGCCAGTCGGTACGGGTGTCGCTGCCGTAGCTGCTGGCGGTGATGCCCGGCATGTAGCGTACGGCGTCATCGAGGCTGTGCACGCTGCGGTCGTCCATTTGCTGACGGGTGGCGACCGAGATCGAGCGCGGTGCTTCGACCAGCGCGGTGTCGGTCTTGGTGCCGGCGGCGGTGCGGGTGGCGGTGTAGCCTTCGACCGGGCCCCAGGCGGTTTCCAGGTTTTCCACGCCGATGACTGCGGTTTCCGGCAGCGCCAGTGTCCCTTCCGGCACCGCCACCAGGGTGTAAGTGCCGGTGCTGCTTTGTTCCAGTTGCAGACCGGTGCCTTGCAGCGCCGCGCGCAGAGCACCGGCGGCGTCGTACTGACCGCTGACCGGCGCAGAGGTCTTGCCGGCGGCCAGCGACGGATTCAGCGACAACGCGAGGCCGCCCTGGCTGGCGATCTGGTTCAGCGTGGTCGACAGCGGCGCCGCTGGCAGGTTGTAGGCACGCACGCTGGAGGCCTGTTCAGCAGCGAGCAACGGGCTGCTGATCAGCGGCGCGCTGAGGGCGATGGCGACGGCCAGCAGACTGGGGCGCAGCAAGGTGTCTAGCGAACGGGACATGCGAAGGCTCCTGAATGGAAATATTTCTCAATTGCCTGTGTGCCGGACGAGAATTGAAAAGTGATAGGGCTGGATGAAAATAATTTCGATTAACTTGGAAAGGGGCGGCCGCTTCGGAATTTTCGAGTGTGGCGGGTGGCCCTATCGCGAGCAGGCTCACTCCTACAGGGGGAACGCATTCCAGTTGTAGGAGTGAGCCTGCTCGCGATAGCTATTTCCCTGACAACGAATTTTTTAAGGCTTGTTATCAGCCTTCGCCACCGTGACCCAATACGGCGTGTGCTGCTCGATCTGCACCGGCAGGGTCGGCAGCAGCGCACTCAAGGCCTTGTCGGTGTCGTGCAGCGGGAAGCTGCCGGTGATGCGCAGGTCAGCGATTTCCGGCGCCACGCCCAGATGCCCTCGGCGATAACGACCCAGTTCATGCACCAGGTCTTCCAGTCGCGCGTTGTCCACCACGAGCATGCCGCGGGTCCAGGCATCGGCGCCGGGCGTGAGCGCGGCGACCGCGTCGAGGCCGTCATTGCGGATCAGCACTTGCTGGCCTTCACGCAGGATCCGCTCTTCAGGATGGCTTTGCGGATGCGCCGCCACCGCCGATTGCAGAACGCTCAGGCGCGTACCTTGGTCTTCACGCTTGACCAGAAACCGTGTGCCCAATGCGCGCATGCTGCCTTCGCGGGTTTCGACGATGAACGGCCGCGCATCGCCGTGACCGGTCTCGACCATGACCTCGCCTTCCTGCAATACGATCAGCCGCTGCCTGGCATCGAAACGCACATCCACCGCGCTGTGGGTGTTGAGGTTGAGCACGGTGCCATCGGCCAGGCGCACCGTGCGCTGCTCACCGGTGGCGGTGCGTTGATCGGCGAGCCAGTAATCCAGCGGCAAGTAGCGATCCCCGGCAAACAACGCCAGACCGACGAGCGCCACCACGCTGGCCAATCCGCTGCCGAGCTTGCGCACGCGCCGCCGAATGCCTTCGCGCGATTGCAGCAAGGCCGCGCGGGCCGGGCCGTTGGCGACGCTGAAGCGCTGATCGAGCATGCCCAGTTGGCGCCAGGCGCGGGCGTGTTCTTCATGGGCCGCGTGCCACTTGGCGAACTCCTCGCGCTCCAGCGGACTGCCGGAATCCAGCGACAACTGCCAGGCAATCGCCGCGTCCAGCACCTGAGCCGAGACCGGTTTGGAACTGGCCGGGTTCATGTCGGCTCACCGTACAGGGCGATGTAGCACTGGCGAATGCCTTGCGCGAGGTACTGCCGCACGCGGGGCACCGAGACGCCAAGCTTCTCGGCGATTTCGGCGTGGCCGAGGCCGTCGAGGCGGTTATACAGGAAAGCGGCGCGGGCCTTGGTCGACAGTTTGCCGAGCAGGCGGTCGATGACCTTGAGGTCTTCGAGGATCAGTTGCTGTTCTTCCACCGAAGGCTGTTCGCCTTCGGGGATCAGCATCAACTCGGTGAGGTAGGCCTGCTCCACCGCGGCGCGGCGGAAGTAGTCGAACAGCAGGCCCTTGGCGATCGCTACCAGAAACGCCCGGGGTTCGCGCGGCGTCAGCAGTTGCTCGCGACCGAGCAGACGCACGAAGGTGTCCTGGCTCAGGTCTTCGGCCCGTTGCGGGCAAGCCACATTGCGCCGCAACCAGCTCAGCAGCCAACCGCGATGGTCGCGATACAACGCACCGACGAGTTCACTGTGAGGGCTTGGGACTGACGACACCAGACGCACCGATTGGGAAATGTTAACCAACGAGAATTGTTCGCGATTCTCGCAGAGGTGGGAATGGTTAGCAATTGGCCACTGGTCGGGTGGGTGCACAAGAGCTGCCCCTCACCCTAACCCTCTCCCGGGGGAGAGGGGACCGATCAGGGAATATTCTGGAGCTGCACCGACCGGAAAGTGCTTTGCTGAATCCATAATCGATCTGGTTTTTCAGGTCGATGTATAACGCAAGACAATAAGGTCAGCTCCCTCTCCCTTTGGGAGAGGGTTGGGGTGAGGGGGCTTTTAGAAGGACGGCGCCTGCTGACGACGTTTCCACTGACTCAAACGCTGCTGCAGGTTCAACGGGCTATGAATCTGCTGCTGCCGCGCCCGGCTGAACAGAATCAACGCCAGCTCCGCCGTCGCCAGTGCATCGGCACTCGCGTTGTGCCGCTCGAACACCTCAAGCTTGAACCAGTCGATCCATTCATCCAGGCCGGCCTCGCGGATATTCGCCTGCGGACACAGCAGCGGCGCCATGTCCGCGACATCCAGAAACACATTCTGCAGCTTGTAGCCCAGGTGTTCCCGCAGCGCGCGCCCAAGCATGTGCTGATCGAAGGGCGCATGAAACGCCAGCACCGGGCTGTCACCGATAAATTCCATAAGCTCCAGCAACGCCTCGGCCGGGTCGCTGCCGGCGGCAATCGCGTTCGGCCCCAGGCCATGGATCAACACGCTCGGGCTGAGCTTCAGCTCCCGACATTGCAGAGTGCGCTCGAACTGCTGACTGAAGTCGATCGCGCCGTCTTCGATGACCACCGCGCCGATCGACAGCACGCGATCCTTGTTCAGGTTCAGCCCGGTAGTTTCCAGATCGAGCACCACCCAGCGCTGCTCGCGCAGGCTGTATTCTTTCAGTTCGCTGATCGCCGGCAACTTCGCCAGACGTTGTTGCAGGTCTGCCGACAGCAGAGGGCTGGCCGGCCGCAGCCACGAGAACAGGCTCATAACTGATACCGCAAGGCCAGGCTGCTTTGCAGGCGCTGGGCCTGGCGCAGGGATTCACGCAGGATGCGTCGGTCCAGATGATTGAGGCTGTCGGGATCGACCCGGTTGGACCAGGGCAGATTCTCACGGGTCTGGATCTGGTGTTGCTGCATGCGCGTCTGCTGGATGAAGTGGTAAGCCTCTTCATACGCGGCGCCATCGAGACGTTCGATGACCTCTTTTTCGACCAGCTGACGCAAGCGCTCCAGAGTGTTGTTGGTTTCGATGCCATGCGCCAGCGCCAACAGGCGTGCGCCGTCGACGAAGGGCGTCAGGCCCTGAACCTTGAGGTCGAGGGTGGCTTTCTCGCCGTTTTTGCGCGCCAGCACAAACTCGCGGAAACGCCCCACCGGTGGACGATTGCGCAAGGCGTTCTCGGCCAGCATGCGCTGGAACAAACGGTTGTCGCCGACCTGATCGAGAATCCCCCGGCGCAGTTGCGCGCAGCCTTTCTCGTCGCCCCAGACCACCCGCAGGTCGAAATAGATGCTTGAACCGAGCAGGTTCTCCGGCGTTGCCTCGCGGATAAACGCCGCAAAGCGCCGTGCCCATTCCGCCCGCGACAGACACAGTTCGGGGTTGCCGGCCATGATATTGCCCTTGCACAGGCTGAAGCCGCACTGCGCCAGGCTCTGGTTGATCTGCTGGGCGATCGGCAGCAGCTTGCCGCGAATCTCCGCCGCGTGCGCCGCGTCCCGGGCTTCGAACAGAATGCCGTTGTCCTGATCGGTGTGCAGCGTCTGCTCGCGCCGGCCCTCGCTGCCGAAGCACAGCCAGCTGAACGGCACGCCGGGGTCGCCTTTTTCGGCGAGGGTCAGTTCGATCACCCGACACACGGTATGGTCGTTGAGCAGGGTGATGATGTGGGTGATCTGCGTCGAGGACGCACCGTGGGCGAGCATGCGTTCGACCAGTTGGCCGATCTCGCCGCGCAGGCTCACCAGTTGTTCGAGGCGCTGGGCACTGCGGATGGTTCGGGCCAGGTGCACCAGATCGACCCGTTGCAGCGAGAACAGATCGCGCTCGGAGACCACGCCGCACAGGCGCTGATCCTTGACCAGACAGACGTGGGCGATGTGCCGTTCGGTCATGGCAATCGCCGCGTCGAAGGCGCTGTGATCGGGCGACAGAAAGAACGGCGAACAGGTCATGTGCCGCTCAATGGTTTCGCTGAAATCACCGCTGCCATTGGCGACCACTTCGCGCAGATCACGCAGGGTGAAAATCCCCAGCGGCGCCTTGTGCTCATCCACCGCGACGATGCTGCCGACCTGTTGCTCGTGCATCAGCTTCACCGCTTCACGCAACGGCGTGTCGGGGCTGCAAGTCACCGGATGGCGCATCGCCAATTCGCCGAGGCGGGTGTTCAGCGAGTACTGGGTGCCGAGGGTTTCCACGGCTTTCTGCTGGACTTGCTGGTTGACCTGATCGAGCAGGCTGCTGACCCCGCGCAAAGCGAAATCGCGGAAGCTGTTGGACAGGGCGAACAGCTTGATGAACGCCGGTTTGTTCAGTTGCAAGCAGAAGGTGTCTTCGCTGGCCAGATGCTCGGTGCGGGTCGCCCGTTCGCCTATCAGTGCGGCCAGCGGGAAACATTCGCCGGTGGTGATTTCGAAAGTGGTTTCGGTGCCGGGCCGGGTGATGTGCTGGCGTTCGCCGACCACCCGGCCCTGTTTGACGATGTAGAAATATTCGACCGGCCCGTCGGCGGGCTTGATGATGCTTTCGCCTTGGCCATAGAAGCGCAGCTGACATTGTTCCACCAGAAAAGCCAGGTGGGCGTGTTCCATCTGATTGAAGGGCGGGAAGCGCTGGAGGAATTGCAGGGTGCCCTGAATGTTCTGCAACACCGCGGTTTTCCCTGCCTGGGTGAAGGCGTCCGCTTTACTCATAACCATTACCGCAGTCTTTTTTGAATTGTTGTTGTCGGATCGTTGCGGCCATGGTCGGCCCCTGCGCGCGGGGTGCCCATTGGACGTAAGTCTAGGTTTGCCATGCCGTTCGGCACATTTGGGAAGTGCCCTACAAAAACAGTCGGAAATTCCCCCGCCAGCCACTTGGAAAAAAATCCGACGAAGTGCACATTGAAGCTCTGCTTAGCGATGTCTGACGACTGTGCCAGGTGACTGAATTGAAAACGTAGAGAATGCCATGTCCGACCACGATATTTTGAGCGACGCCGAGCGTGAAGCGCTCAGCGCAGTAATGCTCGAACCCGACTTGCCGCCGCAGCGTGTACTGATCGTCGATGACGACAAGGACGCCCGGGAGCTGTTGTCGGAGATACTCGCGTTAGATGGCATTCGTTGCATGACCGCGGCCAGCGGCGAAACCGCACTGAAGATGCTCGACGAAAAACCTTCGATCGGGCTGGTGATCACTGATTTGCGTATGGGCAATGTCGGTGGACTGGATTTGATTCGGCAGGTGCGTGAGTCGGAGCGGGCGGCGTTGCCGATCATCATTGTTTCCGGCGATGCCGATGTGAAGGACGCCATCGCCGCGATGCACCTGAGCGTGGTGGACTTTCTGCTCAAGCCGATTGATACGGTGAAGCTGCTGGGCCTGGTCAAACACGAATTGGGCATTGAGCCCTGACTCTCAGGCAACACTGCCCCCCTGTGGGAGCGGGCTTGCTCGCGAATGCGTCCTTTCTGTCGAAATTAATGTTGAATGTGAGTCCGTCTTCGCGAGCAAGCCCGCTCCCACAATGGATCTCCAGTGGTTGTTAGATTTTAGCGGCCAACAAAAAAGCCCTGATCGCAAGATCAGGGCTTTTTCATGTCCGGCAGTCAGCGCAGGTTACAGGCCGTTGGCCTTCTTGAACTCGCGACGACGACGGTGCAGAACCGGCTCGGTGTAGCCGTTCGGCTGTTTGGTGCCTTCGATCACCAGTTCGACTGCTGCCTGGAAGGCGATGTTGCTGTCGAAGTTCGGTGCCAGCGGACGGTACAGCGGGTCGTTGGCGTTCTGCCGGTCCACCACTGGCGCCATGCGCTTGAGGCTTTCCATCACTTGCGCTTCGGTGACGATACCGTGGCGCAGCCAGTTGGCGATGTGCTGGCTGGAGATGCGCAGCGTTGCACGGTCTTCCATCAGGCCGACGTCATTGATGTCCGGCACTTTCGAGCAACCCACGCCCTGGTCGATCCAGCGCACCACGTAACCGAGAATGCCCTGGGCGTTGTTGTCCAGTTCGTTCTTGATCTGCTCAGGCGTCCAGCTTGGGTTGACCGCCAGCGGAATGGTCAGGATGTCGTCCACCGAAGCACGGGCACGCTTGGCCAGTTCGGCCTGACGGGCGAACACGTCGACCTTGTGGTAATGCAGCGCGTGCAGCGCAGCCGCGGTCGGCGATGGCACCCAGGCGGTGTTGGCACCGGCCAGCGGGTGAGCGATTTTCTGTTCGAGCATCGCCGCCATCAGATCGGGCATCGCCCACATGCCTTTACCGATTTGTGCACGACCTTGCAGGCCGGTGCTCAGACCGATATCGACGTTCCAGTTCTCGTAGGCGCCGATCCACTTCTCGGCCTTCATGTCGGCCTTGCGCACCATCGGGCCGGCTTCCATGGAGGTGTGGATTTCGTCGCCGGTACGGTCGAGGAAACCGGTGTTGATGAACACCACGCGCTCGCTGGCAGCCTTGATGCAGGCTTTGAGGTTGACCGTGGTGCGGCGCTCCTCGTCCATGATCCCGACTTTCAGGGTGTTGCGCTTGAGGCCCAGCACATCTTCGATGCGACCGAACAACTCGTTGGTGAACGCCGCTTCTTCCGGGCCGTGCATCTTCGGTTTGACGATGTAGACCGAGCCGGTGCGGGTGTTCTTGCGCGAGGTGTTGCCGTTGAGGTTGTGCATCGCCGCCAGACAGGTCACCAGACCGTCGAGAATGCCTTCCGGCACTTCGTTGCCGTCCTTGTCCAGGATCGCGTCGATGGTCATCAGGTGACCGACGTTACGCACGAACAGCAGCGAGCGACCGTGCAGGGTCAGTTCACTGCCATCGACCTTGGTGTAGGTGCGATCCGGGTTCATGGTGCGGGTGAAGGTCTGGCCGCCCTTGGCGACTTCTTCGGACAGGTCGCCCTTCATCAGGCCGAGCCAGTTGCGGTAGATCACCACTTTGTCGTCGGCATCGACGGCAGCCACGGAGTCTTCGCAGTCCATGATGGTGGTCAGTGCCGCTTCCATCAGGATGTCTTTGACGCCGGCGGCATCGGTCTGGCCGACCGGGGTGCTGGCGTCGATCTGGATTTCGAAATGCAGGCCGTGGTTCTTCAGCAGTATCGCGATCGGCGCTTCTGCCGAACCCTGGAAGCCGATCAGTTGAGCATCGTCACGCAGGCCGGTGTTGCTGCCGCCCTTGAGGGTGACCAGCAGTTTGCCGTCAACGATCTTGTAAGCCGTCGAATCGACGTGGGAGCCAGCGGCCAGGGGCGCCGCTTCGTCGAGGAACGCACGGGCGAAGGCGATGACTTTGTCGCCACGCACCTTGTTGTAGCCTTTGCCTTTTTCCGCGCCACCGTCTTCGCTGATCGCGTCGGTGCCGTAGAGGGCGTCGTACAGCGAACCCCAGCGGGCGTTCGAGGCGTTGAGGGCGAAGCGGGCGTTCATCACCGGCACTACGAGTTGCGGGCCGGCGGTGCGGGCGATTTCATCATCGACGTTTTGCGTCGTTGCCTGGAAATCAGCCGCTTCTGGCAGCAGATAACCGATTTCTTGCAGGAAGGCTTTGTAGGCCACGGCGTCGTGCGCCTGACCAGCACGCTCCTGATGCCAGGCATCAAGACGAGCCTGGAAGTCATCGCGTTTGGCGAGTAGAGCTTTGTTCTTCGGCGCCAGGTCATGAATGACCTTGTCGGCACCTTCCCAGAATTTATCGGCGGTGAGGCCGGTACCGGGAATGGCTTCGTTGTTCACGAAGTCGAACAGGACTTTGGCGACCTGCAGGCCACCGACTTGAACGTGTTCAGTCATTGCTTGCCTCACTCTGCTCAGCTATTTCGCTTTTCAGCTCTTCAATTTTGACAATGAAGCCTCTGGCCATTTAAACCACAAACCTTCCGACCAGTACATGCCATTGCTGGCGGCTGGGCTGGGACCAATCAACGGCTTGGGGGCCTTGCTGACGGGGCTTTCAGGGTTGCGAACATGCCTTGGGCAGACATCGATCCAGCGTTATGTAGTGCGCGCCGAGGCATACTACATGATGCGTTGCGCTTGTGAAAATCAGACTAATAACGTCGTTCTGCGACCTCATGACGCATTGCGGTCACGTCGCGGAACGGGATGTTCTCAAAAAACCATCGGATTGTTCCAGCTAAATATAAAAAGTTGTACACATAAATCCTTTCTGCCTGCTATGGCATCCCCCTGCGGTGCACACTCTGTGGCGAGGGGATTTATCCCCGATGGGTGGCGAAGCCGCCCCCTGCGCGCTGACAGGTAGACCGAGCTGACAGGGTTTACGGCTGCTGCGCAACCGATCGGGGATAAATCCCCTCGCCACAGGCTGCATCCAAAACCAAGACACAGGTCACTCGCACAAATTGCTGCCCGGGCTGAATCAAACCCCTTGCCTATACTTGCCTTTCTATAACAAAAGTCATGACAAGAGGGCGGCGCCATGGACCATCTCGTACTCACTGTGTTTGCCCCGGACAAGCCCGGGCAGGTCGAGCGCATCGCCCAATGCATCGCTGAGCACGGCGGCAACTGGCTGGAAAGCCGCATGTCACGGATGGCTGGGCAGTTCGCGGGGATTCTGCGAGTGGGCGTACCGGCGGAGGCTTACGACGAATTAGTCGATTCCCTACAAGCGCTGTCGGCACAGGGCATTCGCGTGCTGATCGCCGAGAGTGGCATCGAGCAGTCCTGCACCTGGAAACCGATCGGCATGGAGTTGGTGGGCAATGACCGCCCGGGCATCGTGCGCGACATCACCCGGTTGCTCAGCGAGCAGGGGGTGAACCTCGAACGGCTGGTGACCGAAGTGCGCCCGGCACCGATGAGCAGCGAGCCGTTATTCCACGCCGAAGCAATTCTCGCGGTGCCGCTGACCCTGTCGCTGGACGTGCTGCAATCGCGCCTGGAAACCCTGGCCGATGATCTGATGGTCGAACTGGTGTTACGCACAGAGGTTTAAGCGCCGCCAGGGTTATCCAGTTTTAACGTGCACCTGCCTGTGGATAACCTGTAGAGACCGGGCGCAACGCCACGCCAGCGGTGGCTTGCAGCATGCTGATCAAAAAACCGCCAGCATTCAGTGACTTGCGCACAAACGGCGGGGATCACGCTGTGGATAACCTTGGGAAGGAACGTTGCAGGCCACGAGAACCGTGGCCTGCGAAGCTTTGTGCGTTTTTTGATCAGCTGCGCCGACGCAAACTGATCACCGCATCGACGCTGTAGACGGCCAGACCGGCCCAGATGAAGATGAACGCGATCAGCGTGCTCGACGACAAATGCTCACCAAACAGCAGCACCGCCTGCAGCAGCACCAGGGTTGGCGCGGTGTACTGGAGGAAACCGATGGTGGTGTAGGGCAGATGACGGGTGGCCGCGTTGAAACACACCAGCGGGATGAGCGTCACCGGCCCGGCCGCGACCAGCCACCAGGCTTGCGAGGTGGTCCAGAACTCGGGTTGTGCGCTGGTGGCGGTCTGATTGAACAGCAGCCAGGCCACGGCGATCGGCACCAGCATCCAGGTTTCCACCACCAGCCCCGGCAAGGCCTTGACCGGCGCCTGTTTGCGGATCAAACCGTAGAAGCCGAAGGTCAGCGCCAGCACCAGCGATACCCACGGCAGACTGCCGACCTGCCACACCTGCTGCGCCACGCCAACGGCTGCCAGCCCTACCGCGATCCACTGCATGCGCCGCAGGCGCTCGCCGAGAATCAACATCCCCAACAGCACGTTCACCAGCGGGTTGATGTAGTAACCGAGGCTCGCTTCGAGCATGCGCCCGTTGTTCACCGACCATACGTAGGTCAGCCAGTTGGCCGCGATCAGGGTGCCGCTCAGGGCGAGGATCGCCAGACGCTTGGGGTTGTCGAGCAACTCGCGCAACCAGCCCGGATGCTTCCACACCATCAGCAACAAAGCGCCGAACAGCGCCGACCACAACACGCGGTGAATGATGATCTCGACAGCGGGGACTTCGGCAATGGCCTTGAAGTAGATCGGGAACAGGCCCCAGATGATGTAGGCACTCAGGCCCAGAATGTACCCGCGACGCGGGTTGGCGGCTTGCATGCAGAATCCTTGCTTAGGCAGCTGACAAAGCAGGGATTGTAAGGAGATTTGTTGGCAAATGAGTTTTGAATTTGTGAATACTGGCCAAATGTGGGAGCGGGCTTGCTCGCGAATGCGGTGTATCAGCAGCAGAATAATTGCCTGACACACCGCCTTCGGGAGCAAGTCCCCTCCCACAAAGGTTTGTGGTGAATCAGAAGAGTTTCAGTGGCTCTTCATTCAGCGCGGACAGTTGTTCACGCAACGCCAGCACCTGATCGCCCCAATACCGCTCCGTACCAAACCACGGAAAACTGTGCGGGAATGCCGGGTCGTCCCAGCGCCGCGCCAGCCAGGCGCTGTAGTGCATCAGCCGCAGGGCGCGCAGCGGTTCGATCAGCGCCAGTTCACGGGGATCGAAGTCGTGGAATTCGTTGTAGCCGTCCATCAGTTCCGACAGTTGCCCGAGGCATTCCTGACGGTCGCCGGCGAGCATCATCCAGATGTCCTGCACGGCCGGGCCCATGCGGCAGTCGTCGAGGTCGACAATGTGGAACATTTCATCGCGGCACATCATGTTGCCGGGGTGACAGTCGCCATGCATGCGGATGTTCTGGTGGGGCGTGGCGGCGTAGACGTCTTCGACCCGCTTGAGCAGGTCGCGGGCCACTGACTCGTAGGCCGGCAGCAGGCTCTTGGGGATGAAGTTGCCTTCAAGCAACGTCGCCAGCGAGGCATGGCCGAAGTTCTGTACGCCCAGTGCTTCACGGTGTTCGAACGGCTTGGTCGCGCCGACCGCATGAATGCGCCCGAGTAACTGGCCGAGGCGGTACAGCTGATCAAGGTTGCCCGGCTCCGGCGCGCGACCGCCACGACGGGGGAACAGGGTGAAGCGGAAACCGGCGTGTTCGTGCAGGGTCTGGCCGTTGTGAATCAGCGGCGCCACCACGGGAATCTCGACGTCGGCGAGTTCGAAGGTGAACTGGTGCTCTTCGAGGATGGCTTCGTTGGTCCAGCGCTGCGGACGGTAGAACTTGGCGATCAGCGGTTCGGAGTCTTCGATACCGACCTGATAGACGCGGTTTTCGTAGCTGTTGAGCGCCAGAATGCGTGCGTCACTGAGAAACCCGATGCTTTCGACGGCATCGAGCACGAGATCGGGTGTGAGGGTTTCAAACGGGTGGGCCATGCTGACTCCTGCGCGCAGCAGGCTGCCGCGTCCGGCCCAGCATGGTAGCGCAGACTGTGGAGGTTGAGGGTTTTGCCTTGAATAGTGGGCTGCCTGGAAGGGCCTCTTCGGGAGCAAGCCCCCTCCCACAGTGGATCTCCGGTGTGCCGACCATCTCATGCACTCAGCCGATCCAATGTGGGAGCGAGTCTGCTCGCGAAAGCGATTTATCAGGCGCCGACGATCCCGCCATCCTCACGGGTAATCGCCATCACCGATGAACGCGGCTTGCCATTCGGCAGATGCTCGGGGAAGGTTGAACCGCCGTTCTCGCCTGGATGCTGAATCCCGACAAACAGGGTTTTCTGGTCCGGCGAGAAGCTGATCCCGGTCACTTCACAGCCAATCGGCCCGACCATGAACCGGCGAATTTCGCCGGTCTTCGGATCGGCACAGAGCATCTGGTTGTTGCCCATCCCGGCAAAGTCCCCGGCGTTGCTCGAGTCGCCGTCAGTCAGAATCCACAAGCGCCCGGCCTTGTCGAAGCCCAAACCGTCCGGGCTGTTGAACATGTTCTGCGGGGTGATGTTCGACGAACCGCTCTTCGGCGTACCGGCGTGCACGCCCGGATTGCCGGCGACCACAAACAGATCCCAGGCAAACGTCTTCGACGCGTGATCGTCGCGGTCGGTGCGCCAGCGCAGGATCTGCCCGTAGACGTTCTTCGCGCGCGGGTTCGGCCCGCCCACCGGCTGCCCGTCTTCGCCGCGCTTGGCGTTGTTGGTCAGGGTGCAATAAACCTGGCCGTCCTTCGGGCTGACGACGATCCATTCCGGGCGGTCCATACGCGTGGCGCCGACCACACTGGCGGCGAGGCGGGCGTGGATCAGCACTTCGGCCTGATCGGCGAAACCGCTGCTGGCGTCGATGCCGTTCTTGCCGTGGGTCAGTTCGATCCACTGGCCTTGGCCTTTCGGGTGATCAGGGTTGCCGTCACCGGCGTCGAACTTGGCCACATACAGCGTGCCGTGGTCGAGGATGTCGCGGTTGGCTTTGGCGTTGCGGTGGTTGATGCGGTCGCGGCTGATAAACTTGTAGATGAACTCGCCACGTTCGTCGTCGCCCATGTACACCACGGCGCGACCGTCATCGGTCTCGGCGAGGGCGGCGTTTTCATGCTTGAAGCGACCCAGCGCCGTACGCTTGACCGGGGTCGATTGCGGATCGAACGGATCGATCTCGACCACCCAGCCGTGACGGTTGAGTTCGTTGGGGTTCTTGGCCATGTCGAAGCGCGGGTCGAACGGGTGCCAGTTGATCTCGCGGCTGGCGGCCGACACGCCGTAGCGCTTTTGCGCCGGATCGAACTGCTGCTGAGCGTTGCTGCTGCCGAAACAGTCGGTGAAGTTTTCTTCGCAGGTCAGATAGGTGCCCCACGGCGTCTTGCCGTTGGCGCAGTTCTGGAAGGTGCCGAGGACTTTTTTGCCGTGCTTGTCGGCGGCCGTCTTCATCAACTCGTGACCGGCCGCCGGGCCGCTGATGCGCAGCGGCGAGTTGCCGTGGATGCGGCGGTTGTAGCGCGAGCCCTGGACGAACTGCCATTGGCCGTTTTTGCGCTGCACTTCGATCACCGACACCCCTTCACAGGCCAGCGCCTTGCGCACGTCTTCGGCCGACTGCGGCATGCCGCCGTGCGGGTAGAGGTAGCGGTAATTGGTGTATTCGTTGTTGATCGCCATCAACGCACGGTTTCGGTCGTCGGGGAATTCGAACAGGCTCATGCCGTCGTTGTTGTCGCCGAATTGCACTTCCTGGGCGGCGGCGGTGCCATTGCCGCTCGGGTCGAACGCCGGGCCGTTCTTGTGCAATGGCTGACCCCAGCTGATCAGCACCGAAGACTTGTAGCCCTTGGGCAGGCTGATGACGTCGGTGGTCGCGGCGGGAATGCTCTCGAAGCCGAGCAGGCGGCTGTTGCCGGCGCTGATGCCGGTGGCCAGCGCGCTGCGGCTGAGCAGGTTACCGCCGAGGAACATGGCGGCACCGCACAGTGCACCGGCGCTGATGAAACCGCGACGGCTGAGGCCGACCATCTTTTCCAGATCAGTCGATTGGTTTTCTTCTAATAGGCTCACATCAGGCTCCCTGCTTGGTTTTGGCAGCCACCTTAATGAGCGTCGATTACGCTTTCGTTGCAGCGCCTGATTACAGCGGCGTGCCGATCAGCACATTGGACGGCGAGAACTGCACCTGCACCGGTTGCTCGACACTCAGCCCGCGGGTGCGAAGCTGCAGCGGCTCCGCCAGAGCGCAGAGCGTCTGGCCGTTGGGCAGGGCGATGCGAACTTCGCTGGGGCCGTCTTCGGCATCTAGAATGGCTTCGATAGTGCCTTGCAGAAGATTGTGTCCAGATGTTGCAACTTGCTCCGGGGGCAGTAGTTCAAGCCAGCCAGCCTTGATCAAGGCCACCACTTCGGTGCCCGGTTGCAGTTCCAGGTGCACGGTGCTGTCGTGGGTGATCTGCGCGTTGATCCACAGGCCTTCGGCCAGTTCGAGGCGAATCAGGTCGTTGCGGCCCTGACCTTCGATGGCCACGACTTTGCCGTGCAGCTGGTTACGCGCGCTGGTTCTGAGCATCAATCGCCCAAGCAGATCCAGATCGCTGGCGTCCTCAGCGGCCTCCAGCACCTGCGCCTGTAAAGCTTGCAGCTTTTGGTACAGACGCAACACCCGTTCGCCTTCGCTGGACAATCTGGCACCGCCGCCGCCCTTGCCGCCGACCGCGCGCTCCACCAGCGGTTTCTGCGCCAGGTTATTCAGCTCATCGATCGCATCCCACGCCGCTTTGTAACTGAGCCCGGCGCTTTTCGCGGCGCGGGTGATCGAGCCCTGTTCGGCAATGTGTTGCAGCAGGGCGATGCGCTGCGGACGGCGGACGATGTGCTGGGACAACAGGGTGGGCAGGGACATTGGTGGGGGCTTTTTCACAGTGGCGGTGGAGAGTGAAGTTGGCGGCTTGCGACGCATCAGTCAAGCCAAACACAGTGCCCTTGTAGGAGTGAGCCTGCTCGCGATGGCGGTGGAACAGTCAGCATCAATGTTGGCAGTGATTGCGCTATAGCGAGCAGGCTCACTCCTGTG
>NZ_JASCPO010000117.1:0-18184 GCF_029960145.1 Pseudomonas sp. PS01299
GGCTTGCTCGCGAAGGCGGCGCATCAGGCAACATATGCGTTGAATGACACAGCGCTTTCGCGAGCAAGCCCGCTCCCACAGGTTTTGTATGCAGCAGAAAAATTGTGACTGCGTACGGGCATGCTCATTGACGTAAATCGGGTTTATGATGCCGGACGGCAGAATAATAGAAGTCCCCCCAGGGATGACCTCGACCCCTTACGGAGCGCGCAATGCAGACATTGTTTCCGCAGATCAAACCCCACGCCCGGCACGATCTGGCTGTCGATGACACCCACACGCTGTACGTCGATGAAAGCGGCTCGCCGGAAGGCTTGCCGGTGGTGTTCATCCACGGCGGCCCGGGTGCCGGTTGCGACGCGCAGAGCCGTCGCTATTTCGATCCGAACCTGTATCGCATTGTCACCTTCGACCAGCGCGGCTGCGGACGCTCCACCCCGCATGCGAGCCTGGAAAACAACACCACCTGGGATCTGGTCGCTGACCTTGAGCGTATCCGCAAGCACTTGGGCATCGATAAATGGGTGCTGTTCGGCGGTTCGTGGGGTTCGACTCTGGCGCTGGCCTACGCGCAAACCCACCCGGAGCGCGTACACGGTCTGATCCTGCGTGGGATCTTTCTCTGCCGTCCGCAGGAAATCGAGTGGTTCTATCAGGCCGGTGCCAGCCGTCTGTTTCCCGATTACTGGCAGGATTACATCGCGCCGATCCCGCTGGACGAGCGCGACGATCTGCTCAGCGCCTTCCACAAGCGCCTGGTCGGTAACGATCAGATCGCTCAGATGCACGCGGCCAAGGCCTGGTCGACGTGGGAAGGACGCACCGCGACCCTGCGGCCGAACCCGCTGGTGGTCGACCGTTTCTCCGAACCGCAGCGCGCCCTGTCGATCGCGCGGATCGAGTGTCACTACTTCACCAATAATGCGTTCCTCGAGCCGAATCAACTGATCCGCGACATGGGCAAGATCGCCCATCTGCCGGGGGTGATCATTCACGGTCGTTACGACGTGATCTGTCCGCTGGACAACGCCTGGGAGCTGCATCAGGCCTGGCCGAACAGCGAACTGCAGGTGATTCGTGACGCCGGTCACGCCGCCTCCGAACCGGGCATCACCGATGCGCTGGTGCGTGCCGCGAGCAACATGGCCCGTCGCTTGCTCGACCTGCCGCCCGAAGAAGCATGAAGGGGCTTTTACAACGCGTGCGCGGTGCGCGGGTAGAGGTTGCGGGAGAGACAGTCGGCGCGGTGGATCAGGGTTTGCTGGTGCTGGTGGCGGTCGAACCCGACGACACGCGTACCAGTGCCGACAAACTTTTGCATAAGCTGCTTAACTATCGGGTATTCAGTGACGCCGAGGGCAAGATGAATCTGTCCCTGGCGGATGTGGGCGGCGGGTTGCTGCTGGTCTCTCAGTTCACCCTCGCTGCCGACACCAGGAGCGGGTTGCGCCCGAGTTTCTCGACCGCAGCCCCTCCGGCATTGGGCGAGGAATTGTTCGACTATCTATTCAGCAAAGCGAAACAGATGCATGGCACTGTGGCATCAGGTAGATTCGGCGCGGATATGCAGGTGCACCTGGTCAACGATGGCCCGGTAACCTTCCTGTTACAGACATGAAAGCCCTTGAAACACCTTTTCAAGGGCTTTTCGACTGAAAACAGGCGTTTTTCGCGATAAATACTTTGTTACCCCTGATGCGTTGTCACGCGGGCTACTAGATAATCGCGCGCTATGGGGATCAGCGTTCGCTGTTCCATTTTTGACTTAGGTAGAGACTTGTCTGGATCCGATTGGGGAATCATTTTGCCCCAGCGGAGTCGGAACAATGCTCGCCAACTTGGCAAGGGTGCGCTGGGAGGTCGGCTTTTCAAAGTCGAAAACCCCACAGGCACTTAATCTGGCCGTTGGTTTTTTGATCTGTTTTCGGCGAGGGTTGCTCGTGATTGTTAGTCCCTGTAATGCAGCAAAAATGTCTGCCAAACGCATGCGAAGTGCCCTGGTAGCCGGCTCGGCGCTCCTGTGCCTGCTCAGCGCCGGCCAGCTTTGGGCGTTCAATCTTGACGATGTATCAGCCAAGGCTAAAGAGCTGGCCGGGCAGAAGTTCGAAGCCCCGCGCAGCAACCTGCCGAACGAATTCCGTGACATGAAGTTCGCGGATTATCAGAAAATCCGCTTCCTCACCGAAAAGGCTGAGTGGGCCGATCAGAAGACACCGTTCAAGCTGTCCTTCTATCACCAGGGCATGCACTTCGATACGCCGGTGAAAATCAACGAAATCACGGCGAACACCGTCGAAGAGATCAAATACGATCCGACCCGCTTCGATTTCGGCGACCTCAAGTTCGATCCGAAAGCCACTGAGCAACTGGGCTACGCCGGTTTCCGTGTGCTGTACCCGATCAACAAGGCCGACAAGCAAGACGAAATCATGACCATGCTCGGCGCGAGCTACTTCCGCGTCGTCGGCAAGGGCCACACCTACGGCCTGTCGGCCCGTGGTCTGGCGATCGACACCGCGCTGCCGTCGGGCGAAGAGTTTCCGCGTTTCCGCGAGTTCTGGATTCAACAGCCGAAGCCGGGTGACAAGCATCTGGTGATCTTCGCCCTGCTGGATTCGCCGCGCGCCACCGGTGCCTATCGCCTGATCCTGCGTCCGGGCAGCGACACCATTGTCGACGTCAAGGCGCAGATGTTCCTGCGTGACAAGGTCGGCAAACTGGGCATCGCACCGTTGACCAGCATGTTCCTGTTCGGCGCCAACCAGCCGTCGAAAGTCCTCAACTACCGTCGTGAACTGCACGACTCCAGCGGTCTGTCGATCCATGCCGGCAACGGCGAGTGGATCTGGCGTCCGCTGAACAACCCGAAACACCTGGCCGTGAGCAACTTCAGCGTCGAGAACCCGCGTGGTTTCGGTCTGCTGCAGCGTGGTCGCGACTTCAGCCACTACGAAGACCTCGACGACCGCTATGACAAGCGCCCAAGCGCCTGGATCGAGCCGAAGGGCGAGTGGGGCAAGGGCACCGTTGATCTGGTAGAGATTCCGACTGCCGACGAAACCAACGACAACATCGTTGCGTTCTGGAGCCCGGAAACCATGCCGGAGCCAGGCAAGCCGCTGGACTTCGCCTACCGCCTGCACTGGACCATGGACGAAGCGGCGATTCACGCCCCCGACAGCGCCTGGGTCAAGCAGACGCTGCGTTCGACCGGTGACGTCAAGCAGTCGAACCTGATCCGTCAACCGGATGGCAGCGTTGCCTACCTGGTCGACTTCGAAGGTCCATCGCTGGCGGCTCTGGCCCCGGATGCCGACGTGCGCAGTCAGGTCAGCGTTGGCGATAACGCCGAACTGGTTGAGAACAGCGTGCGTTACAACCCGGAAACCAAGGGCTGGCGCCTGACCCTGCGGATGAAGATCAAGGACGCGAGCAAGTCCACCGAGATGCGGGCCGCCCTGGTACAGCCAGTGGTCACCGCTGATCTGGCCAAGTCTTCGGTACCGGCGTCGAACTCGTCGGTGGCCAAGGCGGACAAGGTCGCGGCCAAGCAACAAGAGAAAGACGAGAAGGAAGCCAAGGCAGCCGAGGCCAAACAGGCCGACGCCAAGCCAGCCGCAGATGCCAAGGACAAGGCCAACAAAGACGCCAAGCAGCCAGCGGCTGCGAACGCGGCCCCAGCCACACCGGAATCGGCACCGACTGAAGAAGTCCTGACCGAGACCTGGAGCTATCAGTTGCCTGCCGATGAGTAACTCTCAAGTACAGCCAGAGACTCTGTCCGAGTATCTGGCGCATCTGCCGATGACCGACGAGCAGCGCGCGGAACTCGCGGGCTGCCAGTCCTTCAGCGAACTGCACCAGCGCCTGTCGTCGCCGACGTTCGACGCGCCTGCCGAAGCCGCCCAGGCTTCGGTGGGCAAGCGCCTGACCCTGAGCACCGCCGAGGAGCTGGAAGAGGCGGAAATGCTGGTGCTCGACGCCAGCGGTCGGGTCAGCATGAAAGCGACGCCGCCGATCCGTCGGACCAAAGTCGTGCCGGAGCCATGGCGCACCAATATTCTGGTGCGTGGCTGGCGCCGCCTGACCGGGCGCACCAATCCGCCACAGCCGCCGAAGGACGAAAACGTCTTGCCGGCGGCGCGCTGGCGCACGGTTGGTTCGATTCGACGTTACATTCTGTTGCTGCTGATGCTCGGTCAGACCATCGTTGCCGGCTGGTACATGAAAGGCATCATGCCGTACCAGGGCTGGTCGTTCGTCGATCTGGACGAAGTGCTGCACCAGCCGCTGCTGCAAACCGCCACGCAAGTGCTGCCGTATGCGCTGCAGACCAGCATCCTGATCCTGTTCGGGATTCTGTTCTGCTGGGTCTCGGCCGGTTTCTGGACGGCACTGATGGGCTTCCTCGAGTTGCTCACCGGTCACGATAAATACCGTATCTCCGGCAAAAGCGCCGGCAACGAGCCGATTCCGAAAGACGCCCGTACTGCGCTGGTAATGCCGATCTGCAACGAAGACGTGCCTCGGGTATTCGCCGGTCTGCGCGCCACCTTCGAGTCGGTCGCCGCTACCGGTGATCTGGATCGCTTCGACTTCTTCGTCCTCAGCGACAGTAACGACACCGATATCTGCGTCGCCGAGCAGCAAGCCTGGCTGGACGTCTGCCGTGAAGCCAAGGGCTTCGGCAAGATCTTCTATCGCCGCCGTCGCCGTCGTGTGAAACGCAAGAGCGGCAACCTCGACGACTTCTGCCGTCGCTGGGGTGGTGACTACAAGTACATGGTCGTGCTCGACGCCGACTCGGTGATGAGCGGCGAGTGCCTGACCAGTCTGGTGCGCCTGATGGAAGCCACGCCGGACGCCGGGATCATCCAGACCGCGCCGCGAGCGTCGGGCATGGACACCCTGTATGCGCGCATGCAGCAGTTCGCTACCCGCGTGTACGGTCCGCTGTTCACCGCCGGTCTGCACTTCTGGCAGTTGGGTGAATCCCACTACTGGGGTCACAACGCGATCATCCGCATGAAGCCGTTCATCGACCACTGCGCCCTGGCGCCGTTGCCGGGTAAAGGTGCGTTCTCCGGTGCCATCCTGTCTCACGACTTCGTCGAAGCCGCGTTGATGCGCCGTGCCGGTTGGGGCGTGTGGATTGCCTACGACCTGCCGGGCAGCTACGAAGAACTGCCGCCGAACCTGCTCGACGAGCTCAAGCGTGACCGTCGCTGGTGCCACGGCAACCTGATGAACTTCCGCCTGTTCCTGGTCAAAGGTATGCACCCGGTGCACCGCGCAGTGTTCCTCACCGGCGTGATGTCGTACCTGTCGGCGCCGTTGTGGTTCTTCTTCCTGGTGTTGTCGACCGCGCTGCTGGCGGTGAACACACTGATGGAGCCGCAGTACTTCCTGGAACCGCGTCAGCTCTATCCGCTGTGGCCACAATGGCACCCGGACAAGGCGATCGCGCTGTTCTCGACCACCATCGTGCTGCTGTTCCTGCCGAAACTGCTGAGCATCATCCTGATCTGGGCCAAGGGCGCGAAAGAGTTCGGTGGCAAGTTCAAGGTGACCCTGTCGATGCTGCTGGAGATGTTGTTCTCCATGCTGCTGGCGCCGGTGCGGATGATTTTCCACACCCGTTTCGTGCTCGCCGCATTCCTCGGCTGGGCCGCGACCTGGAACTCGCCGCAGCGTGACGACGACTCCACGCCATGGAGCGAGGCGGTCAAGCGCCACGGTCCGCAGACCCTGCTGGGCTTCTGCTGGGCGCTGCTGGTGATCTGGCTGAACCCGAGCTTCCTGTGGTGGCTGGTGCCGATCGTCGGTTCGCTGATGCTGTCGATCCCGGTGTCGGTGATTTCCAGCCGTGTCGGCCTGGGCCTGAAGTCCCGTGACGAGAGCCTGTTCCTCATCCCAGAGGAATACAATCCGCCACAGGCGCTGCTGGCGACCGATCAGTACACCCACGAGAACCGCTGGCATGCACTGAACGACGGCTTCATCCGCGCCGTGGTCGATCCGCAGCAGAACGCCCTGGCGTGTTCGCTGGCGACGGCCCGGCACGGTCAGGCCGAGCCGATCGAGTGGCTGCGTCAGGAACGTGTACGTCACGCCCTGAAGGCTGGCCCGGCGGCACTGAGCAACCATGATCGCCTGCAACTGCTGAGCGATCCGGTGGCCCTGGCGCGTCTGCACGAGCTGGTCTGGTCCGAAGACCACAAGGAATGGCTGGATGCCTGGCGTGCTTCGGTGAAAGCCGATCCGCATGCGCCGCTGTTGCCACTCAAGCCTGTGAGCTTGCAGGCACAACCGGCCTGATGAAGAAACCCCGCTAACTAGCGGGGTTTTTTTATGGCGCTGAAAATCCCCCTCATCGGAACGCCGCCCGCCTAACCCTCTCCCGGAGGGAGAGGGGACTGACCGGATTGGATATTCGAGTTGCATCGACCTGAGAAATCGAGTCGAACTTAGCTTTCGAATATTTCCCCGATCGGCTCCCTTTCCCCCTCTCCCCTCTGGGGAGAGGGCTGGGGTGAGGGGCCTTTGAATGTTAAACAAATCGTCCATAAAACCTTGTGCAAAAAATCGAGTGCGTTAGCATCCGTCCCCGAATTGGCGCGCCCGGACGATCTTGTCCATTTCAGGCGGTTTTCGCGCCGCAATTGCAATGGTTTTGGGGACTTGAAGATGAAGAAGTATCTGTCGATGCTGCTGGTCGGCGTCACGGCACTGGTTGCAGTCAATGCGGCGCACGCCGGTGCAATCGATGACGCGGTCAAGCGCGGCACGTTGAAAGTCGGTATGGATCCGACCTACATGCCGTTCGAAATGACCAACAAGCGCGGCGAGATCATCGGCTTCGAAGTCGACATCCTCAAAGCCATGTCCAAGGCCATGGGCGTCAAGCTGGAGCTGGTGTCCACCGGTTACGACGGGATCATCCCGGCCCTGATGACCGACAAGTTCGACATGATCGGCAGCGGCATGACCCTGACTCAGGAGCGCAACCTGCGCCTGAACTTCAGCGAACCGTTCATCGTGGTCGGCCAGACCCTGCTGATCCGCAAGGAACTGGAAGGCACCATCAAGTCCTATAAAGACCTGAACACCGCCGACTACCGCATCACCTCCAAGCTCGGTACCACCGGCGAGATGGTCGCCAAGAAGCTGATCGCCAAGGCCAAGTACCACGGCTACGACAACGAGCAGGAAGCCGTGCTCGACGTGGTCAATGGCAAGGCCGACGCCTTCATCTACGACGCGCCGTACAACGTGGTCGCGGTGAACAAGGTCGGCGCCGGCAAACTGGTGTTCCTCGACAAGCCGTTCACCTACGAGCCGCTGGCCTTCGGTCTGAAGAAGGGTGATTACGACAGCATCAACTTCATCAACAACTTCCTGCACCAGATCCACGAAGACGGCACCTACGATCGCATCCATGACAAGTGGTTCAAGAGCACCGAGTGGCTCAAGGACATGGAATAAGCCCGGTCAGATAGACCGCGTTGCCTCGATCGCGAGCAGGCTCACTCCTACAGGGGGACGCATTCCAATGTAGGAGTGAGCCTGCTCGCGATGGGGCCTCCAAGGCGATACAGAATCCGGAACCTGCAATGAAACAGAAAAAAGCCCAATGGCCCTGGCACGTCCTGACCGTGCTGGTGCTGGTCGGCCTGGCGGGCGCGTTGTATTACGCCACGTCGCTGATGTCCTACGAATGGCGCTGGAACCGCGTGCCGCAGTACTTCGCCTATCAGGCCGAAGAATCCCAGCGTGCCACCGATATCTCCACCGTCACCGAGCTGGTGCGCAAGGGCGGTAGCGCGCAGGTCACCCTGCGCAACGACGCCGGTGACGAGCAGCACCTGACCGTCGACGAAAACAGCCTGCAATTCGCTCAGGGCGACGATGTGGCTGAAGGTGACGTCGTGGGCGTGACTCGGCATTGGGCGGCAGGGCCGCTGCTGTGGGGCCTTTGGACCACGCTGTGGCTGTCGGTGGTGTCTGGGGTACTCGGTCTGCTGATCGGTCTGGTCACCGGGCTGTGCCGCCTGTCGAGCAACCCGACCCTGCGTGATCTGTCGAGCATTTACGTCGAACTGGTGCGCGGCACGCCGCTGTTGGTGCAGATTTTCATTTTCTACTTCTTCATCGGCACGGTGATGAACCTGTCCCGCGAGTTCGCCGGGATCGCCGCGCTGTCGCTGTTTACCGGCGCCTACGTCGCGGAGATCATCCGTTCCGGGGTGCAGTCGATTGCCCGTGGCCAGAACGAAGCGGCGCGTTCGCTCGGTCTGAGCGCCGGCCAGTCGATGCGCCACGTGGTGCTGCCGCAAGCGTTCAAACGAGTGCTGCCGCCGCTGGCCGGGCAGTTCATCAGCCTGGTCAAGGACACCTCGCTGGTGTCGGTGATTGCCATTACCGAGCTGCTGAAAAGTGGCCGTGAAGTCATCACCACCTCGTTCTCGCCGTTCGAAATCCTGTTCTGCGTCGCCGGCCTGTACCTGTTGATCAACCTGCCGCTGTCGAAAATGGCCAGCCGGCTTGAGCGGAGGCTCGCGCAAAGTGATTGAAGTCCGCGATCTGGTAAAAGTCTTCGACACCCGTGGCCAGGTAGTTCGGGCTGTGGATAACGTCACCACTTCCGTTGCCAAAGGCGAAGTGCTGGTGGTGATCGGCCCGTCCGGCTCGGGCAAGTCGACCTTCCTGCGCTGCCTCAATGGCCTGGAAGAATTCGACTCGGGTTCGGTGAGCATCGACGGCCTGCAACTGGCCGACCCGAAAACCGACGTCAACGCCTACCGCCGCGAAGTCGGCATGGTCTTTCAGCACTTCAACCTGTTCCCGCACATGACCGTGCTGGAAAACCTCTGTCTGGCGCAGAAAGTCGTGCGCAAGCGTGGGCAGAAGGAAAGTGAGGCCAAGGCCTTGGCGTTGCTGGAAAAGGTCGGTATTGCGCAGAAGGCTCGGGAATATCCATCACGCCTGTCCGGCGGCCAGCAACAGCGCGTGGCGATTGCCCGGGCGCTGGCGATGGACCCGAAAGTGATGCTGTTCGACGAACCGACTTCGGCCCTCGACCCCGAAATGGTCGGCGAAGTGCTGGATGTGATGAAGAACCTGGCCGTGGAAGGCATGACCATGGTCTGCGTCACCCACGAAATGGGTTTCGCCCGGGAAGTGGCGGATCGGGTGCTGTTCTTCGATCACGGCAAACTGCTGGAAGATGCTTCCCCGGCGGAGTTCTTCGATGCACCGAAGGATCCGCGCGCGCAAGCCTTTCTGCGTCAGGTCCTTTAATTTCAGCGTCTGAGCTACCGCTTTCGCGAGCAAGCCCGCTCCCACATTAGACCGCGTCCGCATGGACAACCAGGTCAACTGTGGGAGCGGGCTTGCTCGCGAATGCATCACCTCGGTTCAGAGCGAACCGAGGTTTTCGGATCACCTCAAACCTTGAACCGCCCCACCAGCATCTGCAGATGCGTCCCCAACCGCGCCAGCTCAACACTCGACGCCGCCGTTTCTTCACTCGCCGCCGACGTCTGATCCGACACATCCCGCACATTCAGCACGCTACGGTTGATCTCCTCGGCCACGGCACTCTGCTGCTCGGCTGCCGCTGCAATCTGCTGGTTCATCGCCTGAATCGCCGAGACGGTGCGGGTGATGCTTTCCAGTGAGCCACCGGCGCGGCGGGTCAGTTCGACGCTGCTGTCGGTCAGGCTGCGGCTGTTGTCCATGATCGTTGCCACTTGCTGGGTACCGTTCTGCAGGCCGACGATCAGCTCTTCGATCTCTTCGGTGGACTTCTGCGTGCGCTGGGCGAGGCTGCGCACTTCATCGGCAACCACCGCAAAACCACGCCCGGCCTCACCGGCACGCGCTGCTTCGATCGCGGCGTTGAGCGCCAGCAGGTTGGTTTGCTGGGCCACGGACTTGATCACGTCGAGCACGCTGCCGATCTTGTCGCTCTCGCGCTTGAGTTCGCCCATGGCTTCGGTGGAGTGGCCGACTTCGACGGCCAGACGCTCGATCTGCGCGATCGCTTCACCGACCACCTTGTCGCCTTCACGGGCTTGCTGGTCGGCGGCCACGGCGGCTTCGGAAGCCTCCTCGGCGTTACGCGCGACTTCCTGCACAGTGGCGGCCATTTCGTTCATGGCGGTGGCGACCTGATCGGTCTCGATCTTCTGATTGTTGACCCCGGCGCTGGTCTGCTCGGTCACCGCTGACAATTCCTCGGCAGCGCTGGCGATTTGCGTAACGCCGTCGCTGATGCCACCGATCAACTCGCGCAGGCCTTGGGTCATGCTCTGCATCGAACGCTGCAACTGGCCGAGTTCGTCGCGGCGTTGCGAGACCAGATTGTGGGTCAGGTCGCCGGCAGCCACGCGCTCGGCGACCTTCAGGGTCTGGTTCAGCGGAATGATGATCTGCCGGGTGATCGCCCACGCGGCCAGCAAACCGAAGGCCACGGCCAGCAGGGTGGCGATGATCAGCATGTTCTTGGCGTGCGCGGCATCGGTATCGCGCACCACGGTTTGTGATTCGGTGAGCTTCTTGCTGAGGTCGAGGAGGATGTCGCCCTGCGCCGTCATGGTTGCCCCGGCCTTGGCATTGTTCACCTGCGAGTCGCGGAACTGAGTGACCGCCGCGCGATAAGCCTTGATCGAGTCGGTGGCCTGTTGCAGGTTGGCGATGTGCTGTTCGGGCAGTTTCGCCGGCAGGCTGTCGAGGTTTTTCAGTGCATTGTCGATGGCGTCCAGCGCTGGCTGCTCCGCCTCGGCCTTGCCGCTGTAGGTATAGCCGCGCACCTGATAGCGCGCTTGCTGCAACAGTTTGCTCAGTTCGATCACGCTGTTGAATTGCGCGACGCTGTCCCCTTGCAGCATGGATTTCTCGACTTCCGAGACTTTGGCCACGGCATTGTCAGCACTGGCGCCGAGCTTGCTGCGCGCATCCTCACGCTGCACGGTGGCCTGTGTCATGTCGGCGAAGGCACGTTTGTACTCGGCGACAGCGGCCAGTTGCTGATCGACCATCGCCGCATCTGAGGGCTGCTCGATCAGGCCGCGCGCGGTTTGCAAGCCGCTGGCGAGTTTGGCCAGCAACTCGTTGACCGCGCCCGGGCCTTGTTCGCCGCGACGCGCTTCATAGTCCAGACGCGCCAGGCGCAGGTCCTTGGTCAGTTCATTGAGGCTGGAGATGAAGCCGAGCTTGTCGCCACGGCTGATAATGCCGCCCATGCCGGTCCAGCCGGTAAAGGTAATCAGCAGGGTGAGCAACAGCACCAGGCCGAAACCGATGCCCAGTTTGCGTTTGACGCTGACGTTCCCAAGATTCTCGGCTAACCAACGGTACATGCGACGACTCCCCTCGGACCACTAATTGGACTTATGGGGACTGTATCGGCTGGGTGATGGCAATCTGTAACCCGATTTGTCTGAAGCGCAGTGACATCGTGGCGAGGGAGCTTGCTCCCGCCCGGCGGCGCAGCCGTCGCAAAACCGGCAAACACATTTTTATCTGAAGAAAGAGCAATGGCCGCTTCGCGCCCAAGCGGGAGCAAGCTCCCTCACCACAGTACTTTTAGAACAGGCGGGCGAGCAGGGCGGTGACGGCGGTTTCGACGCGCAGGATACGTTCGCCCAGTTGCACCGGTTGCAGGCCGGACTTGCCCAGCAGGTCGATTTCGTAGGGGATCCAGCCACCCTCGGGGCCGATCGCCAGCGTCACCGGTTCGCTCAATGCGCGCGGGCAGGGCGGGAAGTTACCGGGATGGCCGACCAGACCGAGGGTGCCTTCGCTGATCGCCGGCAGGCGATCTTCGACGAACGGCTTGAAGCGTTTCTCGATGATGATTTCCGGCAGCACGGTATCGCGGGCCTGTTCGAGGCCGAGAATCAGGTTCTCGCGAATCGCTTCCGGCTCGAGAAACGGCGTCTGCCAGAAACTCTTCTCGACCCGATAGCTGTTGACCAGAATCACCTTCGACACGCCCATGGTCGCCACGGTCTGGAACACCCGTCGCAGCATTTTCGGGCGGGGCAGGGCCAATACCAGCGTCAATGGCAGCTTGGCCGGTGGTGGTTGATCGAGGGTGACACGCAACTCGGCTTCACCGGCCTCAAGGCGCAGCAGTTCGGCTGAGCCCATCAAGCCATTGATGCGCCCGACCCGCAGGCTGTCGCCGACTTCCGAGCGATGCACTTCCTGCATGTGGGTCAGGCGCCGGTCACGCAGCACGACGCGGTCGGCCGCGATGAAGTCGGCCTCTTCGAGCAACAGCAGGTTCATGCCTGGGTCGCTGGCGGCTGGTCGTTGTGATCGTCGGCCGGTGTTTCGTCCGGGCGTTCGCGCTTGCTGATCAGGCCGCCGAACAGAATGCCGATTTCAAACAGCATCCACATCGGTACCGCCAGCAGGGTCTGCGAGAAGATGTCCGGCGGGGTGAGGATCATGCCGACCACGAAGCAGCCGATGATCACGTACGGGCGGATCTTCTTCAGGTATTTGACGTCGACCACGCCGATCCACACCAGCAGCACCACGGCCACCGGGATTTCGAACGCGACACCAAAGGCAAAGAACAGCGTCATCACGAAGTCGAGGTAACTGGTGATGTCGGTCATCATTTCCACGCCGGCCGGGGTGGCGGCGGCGAAGAACTTGAAGATCAGCGGGAACACGAAGTAATAGGCGAACGCCATACCGGTGTAGAACAGCAGGATGCTCGACACCAGCAGCGGCACGGCGATGCGCTTCTCATGCTTGTACAGGCCCGGCGCGATGAAGCCCCAGATCTGATGCAGGATCACCGGAATCGCGAGGAACAGCGAGACCATCATCGTCAGCTTCAGCGGCGTCAGGAACGGCGACGACACATCCGTGGCGATCATCGTCGCGCCGACCGGCAGGTACTGGCGCAGCGGCGTCGAGACGAAGGTGTAGATCTGCTGGGTGAAGGCGAACAACCCGGCGAAGATGATGAACACCGCCGCCACACAACGCAGCAGGCGGGTGCGCAACTCGGTGAGGTGCGATACCAGCGGCATGTGCTGGTCGTTTTCAGGGAGATCGCTCATGGGGCTCGCGGCGGCAGTGTTGGGTCGTGAGGCGCGGGTGTAATCGGCGCGGCGTTTGGCGCAACGTGTTCAACAGATGGTTCCACGGCGGCTGGCGCCGTTTCTGTCGGAGCTACAACGGCAGCAGGTGCTGGTGGCGCCGTCGCGGCAGCAGGGCTGTGAATCGTCTGCTCACCCACATGCTCAACCGGCGTCGGCTCCTGCTGAACCGGCGTGAAAATCTTCCGCGCCTCCTGCTCCAGCGACAGAATGTGCTCGTTGTGCAGTTGCCGACGGATCTCGTCGGCACCGATTTCACGTTCAACTTCCTGTTTGATCGCGTTGAAGCTGCGCTTCAGCCGGCCGACCCACAGGCCGGCGGTGCGCGCAGCGCCCGGCAGACGCTCGGGGCCCAGCACCAGCAGGGCGACGAGGCCGACGAGCAGCAGTTCAGAGAAGCTGATACCAAACATTTGTCAGTCTCACACGTCTTTGCGGATCGGCTCTTCGACTTTCTGCGCCTGCACGTCGATGGTGTGCGGCGGGTTGGCCTGAGCGGTGGCCTGCGGCTGCACCGGTGGAACGGGCTGCGCAGGCGTTACGGTCGGATCGGCGGCCGGTTTTTCGTCATCGTTCATGGCTTTACGGAAGCCCTTGATCGACTCGCCGACGTCGGTGCCGAGGTTTTTCAGTTTCTTGGTGCCGAACACCAGCACCACGACTACCAGAATGACGATCCAGTGTTTCCAGTCAAAAATGCCCATGTTGCTGTTCCTCTCTAAAAATTGTTCAGGCGGACGGACGCGAGGCTTTCTCGACGTGTCCGGATAGACCGAAGCGACGATCCAGTTCATCCAGTACGGCCTGCGGATGCTGCCCCAGTTGGGCGAGCATGACCATGCTGTGGAACCACAGGTCGGCAGTCTCGTAGATCACATCGCTGCAGTCACCGCTGATGGCGGCGTCCTTGGCGGCAATAATGGTTTCGACCGACTCTTCGCCGACTTTCTCCAGAATCTTGTTCAGGCCCTTGTGATACAGACTAGCTACATATGAGCTGTCGGCCGCTGCGCCTTTGCGCTCTTCAAGCACTTCGGCCAGGCGAGTCAGGGTGTCACTCATGTTTGTGTCCTGCGGAATAGATAGCGTGCGGGTCTTTCAGAACCGGGTCGACTGTCTTCCAGTCGCCGTTTTCGTAGACGCGGTAAAAGCAGCTTTGACGGCCGGTATGGCAAGCGATGTCGCCGATCTGTTCGACCATCAGGATGATCACGTCGGCATCACAGTCCAGGCGCATTTCATGCAGGGTCTGTACGTGGCCGGACTCTTCGCCCTTGCGCCACAGCTTGCCACGGGAACGTGACCAGTAGATTGCACGGTTTTCCGCAGCGGTCAGTTCCAGCGCTTCGCGGTTCATCCAGGCCATCATCAGCACGCGCCCGGTCTTGTGATCCTGGGCAATCGCCGGCACCAGGCCATCTGCGTCCCACTTGATCTCGTCCAGCCAGTTTTTCATCTTCGACTCCGACAGCGAACCCGCACTTCAATTGTCAGGTTCAGGCGTTGAAACAGTGTGCCAGCCGATCAGCGAACTGGCTATCGGCGAACGACCAGATACAAGCCGACTGCCACCATGATGCCCGCCGGCCAATGCCCCAGTTCGTGCAGCGGGCCACCCGCGGCGAGGATCGTGCCGCCGGCCAGATGTGCGCAACCGAGCAGGCGCAGGAACCAGTCGTCCTTGCGTTTGTGCCACGGTGGCGGCGGGTCGTAGGCGTGCGGTTGCGACATGCGTTCGAGCAGGTCGCGGGCCATGTTGGCCAGGTGCGGCAGCTGCTCGAACTGGCTCTGCACGTTGCCGAGCAAGGCTTTCGGGCTGACGCGCTCGCGCATCCAGCGCTCGAGGAACGGCTGCGCGGTGTTCCACAGATCCAGATCCGGGTACAGCTGACGGCCAAGGCCTTCGATGTTCAGCAGGGTCTTTTGCAGCAGCACCAACTGCGGCTGCACTTCCATGTTGAAGCGCCGCGCAGTCTGGAACAGGCGCATCAGCACCTGACCAAATGAAATATCTTTTAACGGTTTTTCGAAGATCGGTTCGCACACGGTACGGATCGCCGCTTCGAATTCGTTGAGTTTGGTTTCCGCTGGCACCCAGCCCGAATCGATGTGCAACTGCGCCACGCGGCGGTAGTCGCGCTTGAAGAAGGCGAACAGGTTGCGCGCCAGGTAGTCCTGGTCTTCCGGGGTCAGGCTGCCGACGATGCCGCAGTCGATCGCGATGTACTGCGGGCTCCACGGGTTGACGGTGCTAACGAAGATGTTGCCCGGGTGCATGTCGGCGTGGAAGAAACTGTCGCGGAACACCTGGGTGAAGAAGATCTCCACGCCACGCTCGGCGAGCATTTTCATGTCGGTGCGCTGGTCGGCGAGGGTCGCCAGATCCGTCACCTGAATCCCGTAGATACGCTCCATCACCAGCACTTTCGGCCGGCACCAGTCCCAATAGACTTGCGGCACATAGAGCAGCGGCGAGCCTTCGAAGTTGCGCTTCAACTGGCTGGCGTTGGCCGCCTCGCGCAGCAGGTCGAGCTCGTCGTAGATGGTTTTTTCGTAGTCCTGCACCACGTCCACCGGGTGCAGCAGGCGGGCGTCGGCGGAGACCTTTTCGGCGGCGCGGGCGAGGATGAACAGCCATGCCAGATCCTGGGCGATCACCGGTTTCAGGCCCGGGCGGATCACCTTGACCACCACTTCTTCGCCGGTCTTCAGTTGCGCGGCGTGCACCTGCGCCACCGAGGCCGAGGCCAGCGGCTCGACGTCGAAACGGCTGAACACTTCGCTGATCTTCTTGCCCAGCTGTTCTTCGATCAGCTTGATCGACAGCTGCGAATCGAACGGCGGCACGCGGTCCTGCAGCAGCATCAACTCATCGGCGATGTCTTCCGGCAGCAGGTCGCGGCGGGTCGAAAGAATCTGCCCGAACTTGATGAAGATCGGCCCCAGATCCTGCAGCGCCAGGCGCAGGCGCGCACCACGGCTCAGCTCCAGCGGCTTGCGCGGCAACCAGCGCCACGGCAGCACGTAGCGCAGCGCCAGGAGGAACCAGGGCAGCGGCAGCTCGAACAGCAGGTCATCGAGGCGGTAGCGGATCACGACGCGCTGGATGCGCAACAGACGGCGGACGGCAAGCAGCTTCATGCGTTATCGCTTGGGTCGAGGGATCGGGAAAGGCGCTCGAAACGCGCCTCGAGACGTTCCAGATCAAGTTTGATCCGGTCCAGTTCGCTGAATCGCGCTTCGGCTTCGCGCTGCCCGACGAGGGTGCGTGATTCTTCGGCGAGGTATTCGGCGAGGTTCTGGTTGAGGCTGGCAAATCCTTGTTGATACCAGCGTGCGCGGCTGCGCAGGTGACCGCCAATCAGTTGCGTGGCGACCGGTCCGAGCCAGCGCGAGAGTTCGTACTCCCAGTCCAGCTCGAGGTCCTGCAGCACCCCGGCCAGTTCCAGCAGCACGCCGCTGTCACCGTCGAGCTCGACCTCCGGGGCGTGCAGCACCGCGGTCTTGTCTTTGCTCACGGCCAGTTTCACCAGGCTCGAGGCAGGGGCGCGCAGCGTGCAGTCGACGCCGGTTTCCCAGTTCGAGGCGAGCATCAGGCCCTCATCGCTGGGCAGGATGAACAGTTGCAGCGCCGGGCTGCGGCAATCGACGGCAATCACTTTGCCGGTCAGATGCGCCAGCCGCGGCAGCGCCGTGCTGTCGAGACGCAGCACCCGGTTGAGGCCGAGTTCGACGCTGGCGAGCAGCCCGGTGAGCAACATCAGGGCTTGATGCCGCGGTGCAGGGCGACGATGCCTGCGGTCATGTTGTGATAGGTCACGCGGTCGAAACCGGCGTCGACCATCATCGACTTCAGGGTTTCCTGATTCGGGTGCATGCGGATCGATTCGGCCAGGTAGCGATAGCTTTCCGAATCGTTGGTGATCAGCTTGCCCATCAGTGGCATGAAGGCGAACGAGTAGGCGTCGTAGGCTTTCGACATCAGCGCGTTGGTCGGCTTGGAGAACTCCAGCACCAGCAGGCGGCCGCCGGGCTTGAGCACGCGCAGCATCGAGCGCAGGGCGTCTTCTTTGTGAGTCACGTTGCGCAGGCCGAAGGCGATGGTCACGCAGTCGAAATGGTTGTCCGGGAACGGCAGTTTTTCCGCGTCCGCCTGAACGAATTCGACGTTGCCGGACACACCCAGATCCAGCAGACGGTCACGGCCGACCTTGAGCATCGATTCGTTGATGTCGGCCAATACCACCTGACCGGTCGGGCCAACCAGGTGCGAGAATTTTTTGGTCAGGTCACCGGTGCCGCCGGCGATGTCGAGCACGCGGTTACCGCTGCGCACACCGGACAGTTCGATCGCGAAACGCTTCCACAGACGGTGCATGCCGCCCGACAGAAGGTCGTTCATCAGGTCGTACTTCGCGGCTACGGAGTGGAACACCTCAGCGACTTTTTCCGCTTTCTGGCTTTCCGGAACGTTTTTGAAACCGAAGTGAGTGGTGGGTTCGGCATCGCTGCCTTTGCGCTGATCAGTCATATCGCTGTCACCAAAAGAGAATGCGCGACATTCTAATCCCCAAGCCATGCTTTGTCTTGGAATGGCTAAAGGTAAGATGGGCGACCTTCGGGACGATTTGCCGCAGACGCGGTCAAGATTTACCGTCACCTATTCATCAAGCAGGAGTCATTCGATGGCCAAAATCAGTGTTGAGCGTGCCCACAGCCTGGGCAAGGAAGCCGCCCGCGAGAAGGCCGACAAGCTGGCGCAGAAACTCTCCGATCAATATGGCCTGGAGCCGCAGTGGTCGGGCGACACCCTGAACCTCAAGCGCTCGGGCGTGAAAGGCGCGGTGCATGTGGCCGACGACTCGATCCGTGTCGACGTGGAACTGGGCATCATGATGTCGGCCATGAGCGGCATGATCAAAGCCGAGATCGAGAAGGCGCTGGACAAAGCGCTGGTCTGATTTCTGCCGGAAATGAAATTCTCCTGTGGGAGCGGGCTTGCTCGCGAATGCGGTGCAACAGTCGACATTTCTCGTGACTGGTACACCGCATTCGCGAGC
>NZ_JASCPO010000118.1:0-17846 GCF_029960145.1 Pseudomonas sp. PS01299
AATAATGACCCGCCAGAAAAAGCTTCGCGAGCAAGCCCGCTCCCACATTTGGAATGCATTCCAAGGTGGGAGCGGGCTTGCTCGCGAAGGCATCAGTACTGCTTACATCAAATCTCGACGGGAACCGAAAGCTTCGGACTCCCCAACGCATGCGTCTTCGCATCAAAAAACCGCAACTCAACCCCGGTCCCTTCGAACACCTTGGCGTAATGGCGTTTCTGATGCTGAATGAACGCCGCACTGCGCGGATAGATCGAGATCGCCACGCTCGCCGGTTTCGCCAGGCGCAGCGCCCTGACGATGTGAGCATCCTGCTCGCCCAGTGCATGACCGAAGATGCACAGGTTCTGCGCGTGGCCCAATAACTGCTCATAGCAGAACGACAGATAATCCGAGCTGCGAATGGTCTTGAGCTTGTCTGCGCTCGGCCCTTCGTTGACGAACAGCGGCACGTCGTCGAGGGTCTTGATTGTGTTGTTGATCGCGAAACTGCCGAGCAGGGTGCCCTCGGTCGAAGTCAGTTTGCGCGCGGTGCCGTCCTGATTGCGCACCAGGTGCAGACCGCCGTGCAGGTACAGCAGACGCGGTTTGGCGCTGGCGCTTGCGCTCAGATCGAAACTGGCGTCGGGGCCGTTGAACAGATCGTCGAGCGCCTCGCTGCGGTGCTGGATCGCCCAATAGTTGAGCAGGTCGTAATTGGTGGTGAACACCGTGCGATAACGCGCCAGTTCTTCATTGAGCGTGGCCAGGGTCGAGGCCTGTACCAGGCGCCAGGGAATGTGCACGGCGTGTACGGTGTTGATCAGCGCTTCCTTGATCGCGTAGTAGCGATTGCGCGGTGCCGCCGAACTGACGGCCAGGGCCTTGTTGACCCGGCTGGTGGTTTTCAGCGCACCGAGCACCTGCTCGAAGCTGCGCGTCTGCATCGCGTCGAACACGCTCAGTTCCGACGGGCTCAGCGGTTTCTCTTCCACGGTGCGCGCGTTTTCGAACAGCGAGTCATAGCCAAAATCGTCCCACACCGCGCGGCTGGCGCCATTGCCCACCAGCAGACCGTTGAAGTCGGCGGTGGCGCGCAGGGCGCTCCAGTCTTCGAGGATGGCATCGACGTCCAGAAAATCGGTCATTGCGTGGGCAGTCTCAAAACAAAGGGCGGATGGACGGCGACTTTATCACGAGCGGGCATTGAGCCAGATCAACATCGGTGGTGACCGATCGGTCGATCCTGTGCACATCCGCCGGATCGGAGCAGTCGATTCGGCCCCAGTCAGGAGACGCGCATGAGCAGCACCTTTTTCATTCCGGCCGTAAACATCATGGGCAACGGATGCCTCGACGAAGCCATGGTTGCGATCCGCAACTACGGTTTTCGCAAGGCGCTGATCGTCACCGACGCGGGGCTGGCCAAGGCCGGCGTGGCGACCATGCTTGCCGAAAAACTGGCGATGCAGGACATCGATTCGGTGATCTTCGACGGCGCCAAACCGAATCCGAGCATTGCCAATGTCGAGGCCGGGTTGGCGCTGCTCAAGGACAGTCGCTGCGATTTCGTGGTGTCGCTGGGCGGCGGTTCGCCCCATGACTGCGCCAAGGGCATCGCCCTGTGTGCGACCAACGGTGGGCAGATCCGCGACTACGAAGGTGTCGATCAATCGAGCAAGCCGCAATTGCCGCTGATCGCCATCAACACCACCGCCGGCACCGCCAGTGAGATGACCCGTTTCTGCATCATCACCGACGAATCGCGCCACGTGAAAATGGCCATCGTCGACCGCAACGTCACGCCGCTGCTGTCGGTCAACGACCCGGCCCTGATGGTCGCCATGCCGAAAAGCCTGACGGCCGCCACCGGCATGGACGCGCTGACCCACGCCATCGAGGCCTACGTCTCGACTGCGGCCAACCCGATCACCGACGCCTGTGCGCTGAAGGCCATGACCCTGATCAGCAACAACCTGCGCCTGGCCGTGCGTGACGGCAGCGATCTCGCGGCGCGGGAAAACATGGCTTACGCGCAGTTCCTCGCCGGCATGGCGTTCAACAACGCATCGCTTGGCTACGTGCACGCCATGGCCCACCAGTTGGGCGGTTTCTACGACTTGCCCCATGGCGTGTGCAACGCCGTGCTGCTGCCGCATGTGCAGACCTTCAACGCGTTGATCTGTGCCGAACGCCTGACTGACGTCGCCCACGCCATGGGTGCGGACATCCGTGGTTTCAGCCCGGAAGAGGGCGCTCAGGCGGCGATCAACGCGATCCGTTGTCTGGCCAAAGATGTCGATATTCCGGGTGGCCTGCGTGAACTCGGCGCCAAGCTCAGTGACATCCCGGTGCTTGCCACCAACGCGCTGAAAGATGCATGCGGCCTGACCAACCCACGGGCGGCGGATCAGCGGCAGATCGAGGAGATTTTCCGTAATGCGTTTTAAGGGCTGACGCGCGTCGGCGTGAATGTCACACAGAGCATCGCGCCGACTGCAAGCAAACTGCATAACAGTGCCAGCGGCCACGCCGAAGGGCTAGCGACAAGACTGGCAATCGCGCCGATCATTGCCGCCATCAGTTGATGAATAAATCCGCTCAACGCCATTGCGTAAGCACCCGCAATCGGTGCGCCATCGTTGGCACGGGACAGGCTGATCGGGTAGTTCAGCGATTGTCCGAACACCGCTACGCAATAGGGCAGCCACAGCATCAGCGCGATGGAACTGGCTGTCAGACTGCCCAGCAGCATTACTCCGCACCCCGCCATCACCAGCACCACGCCCAACGTCATCAACCGGTGTTGACCCGTGCGCAGAACGAAGCGATTGACCACCAGTGCCCCGAGAAAGTATGCCGCACTGATCGGCCAGCCGAGCAGACCGTAATCCACCGTAGACCAATTGAACGGTCCTTGCAGGATCAGTGGCGCAGCCGTGTTGAAGGCGATGATCACCCCGTAGCCGAGGCCTCCGGCCAGTGCCGGCAACAGGAACGCGCGATGGATCAGGATGCGCCGGTAAATCAGCCATGCCGAAGCATTGGTTTGCGCCTCCTCCAATGTCGCAAAATTGACCCGGAATACGATCATGGCCATCAGCAGGCACGTGATGCCGAGCAAGTAGAAGATTGTCTGCCAGCCCAGCGTGACCTGAATGATCGAACCCAGGTACTGGCCGATGCCTAGAGCCACCACGAACGAAATCGAAATCCATGACAATGCTTTGGCCAGCAGGTCGCCGCGAAAACTGTCGCGAATCAGCACCCGTGCCATCACCGAAATCCCGCTGGCGCCGACGCCCTGAATCAGGCGCAGTAACAGGAACGACTCCAGCGTCGAACCCAGCGGCAACGCCAGGTTCGCCGCGCCATACAGCCCCAATGCTGCGAGTAACACAGGTTTGCGCCCGATACGCTGGGCCAGTGATCCCCAAAGCAGCATTGGCAGCGCCATGCCGACCAGATAAATCGATAAACCCCACGCCACTTGCGCAGGCCCTGCATGCAGATGGCCGGCAATCTCCGGCAGCGCTGGCAGGTAAATACTCATGCCCAACTGTGCGAGGAACACAGTGCAGCAGGTGATAAGAAGGGTGGCGCTGGCGTTCATCGATCGTCCCTGGCTCAGATGTCGAAATCGACGCGGTGTGTGCGCAACAATTCGCTGACTACATCGCAGAAACGTCGGATCAGCGACGGCTCCATATCAGCACGCAAGGTTACCCGAATGGCCGCTTTACCTTGGGCAACTACCGGGAAAAATACTGCGCTGGTGAAAAAGCCTTGCTCGGCCAGCTCGCTGGCGATGCGATTGGCCAGATCCGCCTGGCCGCAGTCGATCAAGCGGATTGCCATCGCGCTGTGGCATTGCTCTGTACTGATCAAACTGTCGAAGAGGCGGATATTAGCCTGGAGGCAGGCCTGTAGAGCGGCGAATTCGGCGGTGTAATGTAGACGAATTGACGCTCGTCCGGCGCCGATTGCCGCACAGTTGAGACTTTGTGACCAATTGCTCGGGCCGCCATAACGCTGGATGATTTTTTTCTGGCGCTGGTTGCCAAGCATCACCAGTCCACCACTGGCGCCAAATGACTTGGCCAGCGACGCGACGATCACGCAGTCATCTTCCAGCGTCTGGATTCTCGGGCGTATCAGACCGACGCCGTTATGGCCCACGGCTGACAACGCGTGTGAATCATCCAGATAAAGAAACAGCCCGTAACGATCCTTGAGGTACAGCAGGCCTTCCATGTTGGACACACCGCCCATGCTGTAGGCGCCATCGCCAATATAGGCCACACGACCATATTGCTGGCAGATCTTTTCTAGAAAATTCATATCGTTGTGCGGACAGGTCATCACACGGGTTTCGTCGGCGCATGCAGCTTTCAAGTGATTCATCGAGTAATGCGCCTGACGGTCAAAGACCATCACTGGCGGGCGATTCTCGGTCAATACACCGCTGGCCAGCAGCGGCAAGATCCCCGCACTTGCAGCGCTGCAGGACAGGGTCGTCAGGCACACTGCATCGAACAACTGCGAAAGCTCGGTTTCGTATTTTTCGAGAATCCCCAGCTTGCAGCGATTTTTCGAGTTGGCGACGCGCAGGGTGCCAGTTTCCTGCAGTGCGGCGATTGCACCTTGGAGCAGGGCTGGGTGGTGATCAAGGCCAAGGTAGGACGTGGTACAGAAGTGTTGTAACTCCCGTCCGTATTGATCGAGCAGGTGGTTGGAACCCATGACCTCGACATTGAGCCCGGCGACTTTGCCGAGCTCGGCGTTTTCCCAGTCCTGGTTCGCCAGGGCGATGACTTTTCGATAATTGGAATAAAGGTTTGGTGCTTGCTGTATATGGTTCATCAGGGCATCCCTTAAGCGTGGCAATCCGTGGGTCGTTGCAATTTGTGTGTATTGCCAGACTTTACGGAACACGACTTCGGGCCTGAATCAGACACTTCCTGCAATACTGAGCGGAATTGGATATTTGCTTGTAGGGCGATGTTCTGATGCGGTGTCGGGCGCCTCCGAATCCTACCCGGCAGGTGCCAGATTCCTGCTCGCCGCCCCACCAAACTGAATCAACACCACCCCGCCAATCAGCAACAACGCGCCCAACACCCGCGACATCGACAGCTGTTTTTCCACCAGCCCGAACAACCCGAAGTGATCGAGCAGCATCGACGCAATCACCTGGCCGGCCAACGCCAGCGCAACAAACCCCGACGCGCCGAGCTTCGGCAGCAACATCACCGCCAGCGCCACAAAGCACACGCCGAACGCACCGCCAGCCCACATCCACAACGGCGCCTTGCTGATAAAACCCAGCGACGGCAGCGGCAAGCGCAACGCCAGAATCACCGGCAACAGCACCAACACACTCACCAGCAACGAGGCCAAGGTTGCCCATAGCGGATGGCCGAGGCCCCGCGCCAGATTGCTGTTGATCGCACTCTGAAACGGCACCACCGCGCCGGCAAACGCGGCCAGCAGCAATAAACCGACCCACTGCAACGTACTCATGATCACTCTCCAACAGGTTTTTCTGGACTCTAGAGTATTCGTCGCGCAGATTTAAATTCCGTTTTATCATCCAGAACATGCACGAGATGAATGATCTACGCCGTATTGATTTGAACCTGCTGGTGGTCCTCGATGCCTTGCTCAGCGAGCAACACGTCACCCGCGCTGCTGAGCGGCTGCACCTGAGTCAACCGGCGGTCAGCCATGCGCTGGCGCGGCTGCGCGACTTGCTCGGCGATCCGCTGCTGGTGCGCGCCGGTTCGACGCTGGTGCCTACGGCGCGGGCGCTGGAACTGGTTGCGCCACTGGCCGAAGCGTTGGCCCAGGTGCAGTCGCTGCTGGCGCCGAACACGTTCGATCCGGCCACTGCGCGGCGGACCTTTCGTGTGGCGATGTCCGACTACGGCGCGGCCATCATCCTGCCCGGGCTGATCCGCATCTTGCGCCGCGAGGCGCCGGGCATCGACCTGCAAATCAGCCACGCCAGCCGCGAAGGCATGCTGGAGGGGGTGCTCAACGGTGACATCGATGTGGCCGCCGGAGTGTTCCCGGAAATGCCCAACGAGTTGCGTAGCAGCGTGCTGTTCGAAGAGCGCTACGTCTGCCTGCTGGATCGCTGCAGCTTGCCGGCCGACGGCGTACTGGATTTGCCGACCTACCTGTCGCGCCCGCATGTTCTGCTGGAAATGCGCGGCAGCGGCACCCCGGAAATCGAGCGGGCGCTGACCTCATTGCGCGAACGCCGCCGCGTCGCCATCAGCCTGCCGCACTGGAACGTCGCGCCGCAGTTGATCAGCGGTACGGATCTGATTCTCACGGTGTCGTCACGCAGCGTGCGCGAGATTGATCAGCAGGAGCTGATTGTGCTGCCGCCACCGTTCGAGATTGCGCCGTTCACGTTTGTGCTGGCGTGGCATAAGCGCCGGAGTGGGGATCAGGCGTTGAACTGGTTGAATCGCCGGATTGAGGAGGGGATAGTGCGCGGCTGAAAACGTTATCAAGGAGTGGGATGTGACAGTGAAGTCTGGATGGATCGGCTGGGTGGCCCTGAGTGGGTGGTTGATGGCGGGGCAGGTGTTGGCTGGTTGCGTGCCAACACCGATGGCAGGAGATCTGGATCTTTCTGTCTGCAAGGAGTGGCCTGCATATCCAGGATTAACCATCAACGCCACTGCACAGTTTAAGCGCGGATCCCCATCTGATGACCCAGAAGCGCTGAGTACCTACGATTTCGACTTGTCCGTTCTGGACACCGCTCAATCGAAGCCCCTTGCGACTTATTACAAAGCGGCTGCATTTGTATTGGATGGCGTCAGTTTGCGAGAAATAACGCTCGATACGGCTCGCTACACACTGACTACCGATCTTCGTGCCTTTGGCGTACGTGCGTTATCCACTAATGGATCCCGGATCAATCCGATGGAAGAAAACCTGCTTTCGCTCTACGTGAAAGAGGGCGAAAAATTGCGCCCGATATTGGATAAATTAGTGGTTTATCGGTATGGCGGCGAGTGGGATGGTGACTGCGAAGGCGAGCGATATGAGATTTCAAGAACGGTAGAAATCGCTAAAACGAGCTCTCACGGCTATGCAGATCTGATTGTCAAAACCTTGGAGAAAGACACAACAAGTGTGGGGACGGGAGACGCATGTAAAACTAAAACCACTGACAACAAACCCGTTTTGACAACATTGCACTACGACGGAAAATCCTACGTTTTGCCAAACGGTTTCCAAGGCCTGTAACCCGCTAGCCCAACACGACACTTATCAAGGAAGAACCATGCTTAACCCCACCAGACTCCTGATCGCCCTCGGTTTGCTGGCCATCACCCCCCACGCCCACGCCGCCTGCACCACCAAGAGTTTCGACGGCAAATCCATGTCACGCTGCAACGTCTGGCCGGCGTTCCCGAGTCAGGCGATTTCGGTCAAATCCACCTATCTGGCCGATTCTGGTGGTGACGATGCTGGGGCGTTCGATCTGGATCTGGCGCTGCTCAATGCGAGCAACGCCAAACCGATCGCCACCTACCGTAAGCCGGGCGCCTACAACTCCGATGCCGTGCGCCTGGATGATGTGCGCATCGATACGGCGCGCTACCGATTGACGCCGGATATCCGCGCTTTTGGTCTGCGCGCGAAGTTCGTCCACAGTTCCCATGCCATTCCCTACGAGAAAACCGATCTGGCGCTGTATGTTCGCGAGGGGGACGAGTTACGTCCGGTGCTTGAAGGCCTGGTGGTCTTCAAGGACAACGGTGAGTTCGTGAATGACTGCGAGGGCTACAGCAAAAAAATCCGCCGGACCCTCGAGATCGCTCCAACGAGCCACAATGGTTTCGCCGATCTGATCGTCACCACCACCGGCAGTAAAATGAAAAACACCAAGTCCGGCAATCAGTGCGTTTCGACAAACACCGACCTGAAGAAGAAACAGATCACCCTGACGTACGATGGCCAGCAGTACAACGTCCCTGAAGATCTCAGAGGTTACTGAACCATGCTCACCGGCCTCAACCACCTGACCCTCGCCGTCAGTGATTTGCCCCGTAGCCTGGCGTTCTATCGCGATGTATTGGGTCTGCGCGTCGAAGCCTCGTGGGACGCCGGTGCCTATCTGTCGCTGCCGGGGCTGTGGTTGTGTCTGTCGCTGGATGCGCAGCGCACCACCGAGCCGTCCGTCGACTACACCCATTACGCGTTCAGCCTCGCCGAGGCAGATTTTCCGTTGTTTGTGCAGACGCTAAAAGCGGCGAATGTGAAGGAATGGCGCGACAACCGCAGCGAAGGTGCGTCGTTCTACTTTCTTGACCCTGATGGCCACAAGCTTGAGGTTCACGTCGGTGATCTGGCTTCGCGACTGGCAGCCTGTCGGTTGAAACCGTACACGGGCATGCGTTTTTACGACGCGTCGTGATCAGACACATTGGGCTGATATAGACTGGCCATCATTTGTACTGGCGCCAGCAGGTTTTCCATGACTCCATCGCTGCTAATGGCCGTTCTGGCCTCGGGTTTCATTTACGGCATCACGCCCGGGCCGGGCGTTCTGGCAGTGTTCGGCATTGGCGCGGCGCATGGGCGACGGGCCGGGGCCGGGTTTCTCTGTGGGCATTTGCTTGGCGATGTGGTCTGGTGCAGCACCGCGCTGATCGCCATCGTCGGTGCCCGCGAGATCGGCAGCACCGCATTCGATGTGCTGGGTGTGCTCAGCGGCTTGTACCTGTTCTGGCTTGGCTGGCGCGCAGTGCGAGCCCAGCGGCGCAGCGCTGATCAGCCGCAGGGCGCGGCGCGTCAGCCGTTCTGGCACGGCATCCTGTTCGGCCTGACCAATCCCAAGGCGTACCCGGTGGCGGTGGCGACGTTTACCGCGCTGCTGTCGAGCCGCGCCGAACTGCTCAACTGGTCGATGTTGCCGGCGCTGATCGCCCTGAGCTTTCTCGGCGGATTGCTGGCTTACGCTATCTTGATCGGCGTTGTCGGCGCCCGACGGGTGCGCACGCTGTATCAGCGCCACGAGCTGATGATCACGCGTTTGTGTGGCGTGATGTTCATCGGTTTTGCGATCAACGCACTGATGCACGCACTACCGGGATTGCTGCCGAACAAGGCTTGAAGTTGTGTGCAGGGATGCGTGAACAAAGGGTCAGGGATGGTTGAACAGTGCTGCATTGTCCGGACACCCACGCTGAACCATGGAAAGCCGAAATTCCGCGCCGTTGGCGAGTTATATGGACCTGTTGCTCGATGCCGTCTGCGCGGTGGACAGGCAGGGCCGTTTCGTTTTTGTCAGTGCTGCCTGCGAGCGTATTTTTGGTTATACGCCTGACGAGTTGATCGGCCGTTCGATGATCGAACTGGTGCATCCCGCAGACCGCCAGCGCACCTTGGCCGCCGCCCACGACATCATGAGCGGCGAACCCAAGCACAACTTTGAAAACCGTTACGTGCGCAAGGATGGCCGCATCGTCAACATCCTCTGGTCGGCGCGCTGGTCGGAGGTCGATCAGCTACGCATCGCCGTGGCCCGCGACATCACCGAGCGCAAGCAGGCGGAATCGCGTCAGGCTGCGCTGTATGCGATTTCCGAGGCGGCGCATGTCGCCGAAGACTTGCTGGCGCTGTTCAAACGCATTCACCTGATCATCGGCGAATGGCTGCCGGCGCTGAATTTCTCCGTGGCGCTGTACGACGAGCACTGTGCGCAGCTGAATTTTCCCTATCACGTCGACGATCACGAATTGCAGCCCGAGCAACCTGGCACCGTTACCGGGCGTTTGTGTGCGGAGGTTATCCGCAGCGGTCAGCCGATTCTGCTGACGCCGGACAGCCCCGACGCCTCGCCCGACTTCGCCGCGCTGGTGGCGGGGCAGGACTCACCGTGCTGGCTCGGTGTGCCGCTGAATTCGAAGAACGGCACCATCGGTGCGCTGATCGTCAAAAGCCTGCCGGGCGGTGAGCGTTATACCGAGCAGGACAAGGAACTGCTGCAATACGTCTGCGCCCAGGTCGCCACCGCCATCGAGCGCCAGCAGTTGCACGCGCGGCTCAAACGCATGGCGCAGTACGATCAACTGACCCAGTTGCCCAATCGCGGGTTGCTCAAAGACCGCCTCAAAGCTGCGCTGGCCGCTGCCCGCGAAACCTCGGGAAACATGGCGCTGCTGTACGTCGATCTGGATCGCTTCAAACAGGTCAACGACACCTTTGGCCATGCGGTCGGCGACATGCTGCTGCAAACGGTGGCGAGTCGGCTCAAGGGCTGTGTACGCGACACCGATACCGTGGCGCGCATCGGTGGCGACGAATTCGTGGTGCTGTTGCACAGCGTTCACGCCGCTGAAGACGCCGACATCGTGGCCGGAAAAATCCGCCAGGTGCTGGTGCAGCCGATGCGCCTGGACGGTCACAACCTGTGCATCGAGCCGAGCATCGGCGTGGCCCGTTATCCCGAACATGGCCGCGAAGAGCAACAACTGTTCCGGCACGCCGACCAGGCGATGTACGCCGCCAAACGCCTCAATCATCGGGTAGTGGATAGCTGAAACAGTGCACGCCGTTCGTCGCGGCGCGGGCAACTTTTCTAAACCTTTATCGGTCTGGCAATTCTCAATCTAGGCGGGCACCTGCTCGCCAACGATCAACACCAAGAGGAAGAGAATCATGCCTAATTCAAGAAACTCGAACTCGGGAAACTTCGCCAACGATCGAACCAAGGCCTCTGAAGCCGGTCGCAAAGGTGGGAAAACCACCACCACGACAGTCGACAAAGAGCCTGCGAAAACCGAAATGGGCCGCAAGCCAGCTCAGAAGTCGAAGTAGTCGGTGAGGTAGTTTTGATTGAGAGGCGGGGGCGCAAGCCCCCGCTTGAATTTGCAGAGATAGGAGGGCGCGACCATGAGCCGGATGGCCACCCAGATACGTCGTTTCAGTTTTGCCACGCTGTTGGGTTTGTTCGCGGGCACAGCATTCGCCCAGTCGCCTGCCGACTTCATCAACGATGCGTCCGCCAAAGGCATGGCCGACATTGAAGCCAGCCGGCTGGCGCACCAGAAATCCGAATCCAAAGAGGTCAAGGATTACACCATTGTCGTGATCAATGACCGCACCACGGCCAACCAGCATCTGGCGAAGATCGCGAAGAAACTCGATCTGCCGGTCGCGCCCCGTGAAGAAATCGCCGACAAGGCCAAAACCATGATCCCGCAGGTCAAAGACGGCGAAACCTTCGACCAAGCTTACGCCGCGAGCCAGGTGAAAGCGACCGAAGAGGCCATCCAGCAGATTCAGCAGGAAGCGCAGTCGACCGACGTACCGGAAATCAAGGCATTTGCCGACGAGACATTGCCAAAACTGCAAAGCCATCTGGAAATGGCCCGGGCGCTGCAAGCCAGCCGCTGATACAACCAGCAAAGCAAAAGATCGCAGCCTGCGGCAGCTCCTACACCGTTCAATGTAGGAGCTGCCGCAGGTTGCGATCTTTTGCTTTGTTCAACTTTACTTAGCAGTCATTCAAATCCTGCTTCGGCTTGCTCTTCTCCCCCAGCCCTTCAAGATCGAATACCTCGCTTTCCCCCAGGCTGCGGTAATGCTTGCGCAGCGCCTCGAGTTGTTTGAGATCCAACGATTCCAGGCCGAGCATTGCGTTCTGCGCTTCCTTGTTCACCCGCAATAACTCATCGAGCTTCAGATGCAGGATGTCGGTATCACGGTTCTGCGTATTCTGGATCAGGAATACCATCAGAAAAGTGATGATCGTGGTCGAGGTGTTGATGATCAGTTGCCAGGTGTCATTGAAATCAAAAATCGGCCCACTCAAACCCCACAGAAAAATCAGGATCAATGCGCCCATGAAGGTTTTCGGGCTACCGGCCCAGAGGGCCAGGGTCTGGGAGATTTTCGCGAATTTCATTGCGATGTTCCTTATTGGGAGAGCTTGAAATTCAGACATCCGGGGCGCGATGAAAATTCTACTTACTAATGACGTCTGCCAATAATTGTGAGGGTGAAGACATCCCTTGCAATAAGCCTGTCTGGAACTGCGCGCAGCGCTGCCTGTATTGTGACGAACCGCACGAATGTCCCGACAGGAGAACGCAATGAGTTGGTCCGCCAGACAATACGTCGCTTTCGAAGATGAACGCACCCGCCCGGCACGTGATCTGCTGGCGGCGATTCCCACGGTTCAGGCGCGATCGGTGGTCGATATCGGTTGCGGTCCGGGTAACTCCACCGAGCTGCTGGTGCAGCGTTTTGAGCAGGCCCAGGTCAGGGGTCTCGACAGTTCGCCGGACATGGTCAACGCCGCGCGCAAGCGCCTGCCGCAGTTGCAGTTCGAGGTCGCAGAAATCGATAGTTGGGCGGATCAAGGGCCGTTCGATGTGATCTTCGCCAATGCAGTGCTGCAATGGGTGCCGGATCACGCGACATTGCTGCCGGCGTTGGCGGCTAAACTTTCGGACGGTGGCAGTCTGGCGATCCAGATGCCGGATAACCTCAACGAGCCTTCCCACCGACTGATGCGTGAAGTCGCCGCCAATGGCCCATGGGCCGCCAAACTGGCTGGCGCCGCCGGGCAGCGCACCGACATGGCGAGTGCCAGCGAATACTTCTCGATGTTGCGTCCGCACTGCTCGCGGGTCGATGTGTGGCGCACCACCTATCACCATCAGTTGTCAGGTGGAGCGGCGGGGGTGGTGGAGTGGTTCAAGGGCAGTGGCTTGATTCCGTTTTTGAACCCGCTGACTGAAGAGGAACGGGCGCAATATCTCACGCAGTATATGGCGGTGGTTGCCGAGGCTTATCCGGCGTTGCCGGATGGTTCGGTGCTGTTGCCGTTTCCGCGGCTGTTCATCGTCGCGACTCGGTGAAGCCAGCCTTCAGCCACCTGTAGTGAGGGGATTTATCCCCGATGGACTGCGCAGCAGGCCCTTTAAGCGGTTGCTACGCAACCATCGGGGATAAATCCCCTCACCACATATTGTTTGCTCAGCTCAGATTAGCGCTGCACCGCCACCAACAACATCATCGGCCGCTCCCGCTCTTCAGCCAGCGCTGGTTGCGCCGCCACCTCCGCATCGCTCGGCCCCCATTCATTGACATGGCGAATGGCAAAACCCGCCGCGATCAACGAATTCAACAGCGTGCCCATCGTGCGGTGCTGCTTGATCACCCCGTCGGCCAGCCAGTGGGTCACCCGCTCGCCCTCCATCTGATAGCTGTCCAGCGGCCAGCGCTTGTGGCCATCGCTGTCGACCAGCCAGCCTGGATTGCGCGGGGCCATGAAGATCGGGTGTTCGATGGAGAACACAAAATGCGAACCCGGTTTCAACGCCGCGTACAGATGAGCGAACAGTCCGGTCAGATCCTTGATGTAGTGCAGCGCCAGCGAACTGTAGGCCAGATCGAAACTGCAGGCCGGCAAGTCGAGATGTTCAAGGTCGGCACGTTCATAGCGAATGTTCGCCGCCGCAGTGGTTTCGCGCGCGCGCTCCAGCATCTTTTCCGAGACATCCAGCCCCAGCACATTGGCGGCGCCGTGCTCACTTGCCCAGCGGCTGAACCAGCCATAGCCGCAGCCGAGGTCGACCACGTTCAAGTCGTGCATCGACGGCAGCAAGGCCTTGAGTGCCGGCCACTCCGGCGCGGCATCGAGGCCACCGATGGAGCGGTTCATCTGGCTGTAACCCTGGAAAAACTCCGGGTCGTCGTAAATATTTTGCGTCATGGGGGAAATACTCTTTTGAGTTCGGTCATCAGCGGCACAGAGGCCGCGCCATGGAGTCCCTCGAAAGTCAAAACGCGTATTCGTCGATGGCCGCGCAGGGGGAGGGTGGTGGGTGATGGGGAAATGCTAACGGGTCGTGGGGAAGGTGAGAATCGTCGGTGTGTTGTGGATCTGTAATGTCGGAACAGTGAGAATAAAAAAGCCCGGCAAAGGGCCGGGCTTTTTTGAATATCAGTGATGTGATCAGGTCTGCTTTTCACGCGCCGCCAACATCAGATCATTCTGTTTTTTGGTGGCTTCGCTCAGCACTTCGCTGTAAACGCGCTTTTTTTCTTCCGATTTCGCATTGCGAATGAAATCTGCGAATGGACTCGTGGACTCCTTTGTGGATCCGAGTTTCATGCGGTTGCTCCGTAATTGATCCCAAGCATGGCCATCAGTTCGTGTCTCGTATGCTTCTCGGGGATATGGTAGTCAATCTTGTCGACACCAGCCTTGTAGAGGCGTCCAGAATTATCAATATGCTTCACAAGCAGATCGACATGCAGGTCTTTGCCAAACTCTAGCTTAAGCGTGTTTACCACGTCACGCGCTGCAAAGTATTGGTCGACGAAATGCTCCGGTCGAATCCTGCGTCCTTCGACTTCCTCACGGGCTCTGACAAAGGACCAGGCCAGGCTAGGGTCTTGGTAGACGTAGAGAATTTGCACAAATCTCCCTTTGTGGAGGCACCGCTGCACATTTTTCCTTGCGATTTCGATATTCGAAAGTGTTCCATCCAACAGGAAGGATTGCTTTCGATCCAGAGCCAGATCAATCAGCTTTCCAACCAGAATCGAAACGGCGCCTTGGAAAAGCCAGGCATTGCCACCTTGATAGGCTTCAAATTCATATCTGAGTTCGTCTGGATCAATTCGCAAGATGGGCGTATCGGAGAAAAGGTTCAGCAGAGCTAATGACGCCTCCGTTTTGCCAGCGCCCGGCGACCCCGCCATGAAAACCGAAACAGGTTCTTCTTCGGGTGGATACTTGGTTTGCGCCGTGAGCCGCTTGCCAATCGCCTTCTTGTTTGATCGAGCAAACCTGATCGCATCATTCCAGATAGCCTGCTCTTCCCCCGTCATTCCAGATTTTTTGTTTTCCTGCACTGATGGAAACCCTCTTGAGTGAAAGGTGATTTACCGGCGGTGCTTCGGACTTACCGAACTGCCGCGCCTTCCAATCAGTCAAAGCCCAAGAGCGGCTCTGCTAATACCGATTGGGAAGCCCATGCATGGGGATCATCCCTTTGAGCAGGCAGCGCTTCGTCGTTAGTAACGATCAAAGCGTAAAGAGGGCTGGTGCATCTGCAATAAACGGTGTGTTGCATAATGGTTCGGTGCCGACCAAGTAGCCGACATCAAATCCCGGACACAAAAAAACCGGCCCTGTAGGCCGGTTTTTTCTGTTCCTGCATCCCCCGTCATAACACGACGTGGGACCTGATTGAGTGGAGCGGGTAGAGGGAATCGAACCCTCAACTAAAGCTTGGGAAGCTTTCGTTTTGCCACTAAACTATACCCGCTCAGAGCGGCTGACTTTGTACCAGAGTCGGGCGCAGATTTGAAGTTTTTCTTTTGCTCGCAGCGCGTTACAGCATTGAAAACGGTCATTCGCGGGCAAATCTGCAGGGCAATCAATGCTGGTTTTTCAACCCCACAGACTCGCTCGCGACGACGCTTTTTCAAATGGCCAATGCATGGTGATCCTGAACGAACGCGTAACGCGTTCGGCTCGACTGCGGTGAGGGTTTCAGGAAACCGAGCAAGGCGTTCTGGCTATCGCGGCATGCAGCCTTGTGTTCCATGTCGAGGAAGTGGCCGGTGGCCTGCAGCGTGGTGAAGGTGCTGTGCGCCACATGGTTGCCGAATATCCGGGCGTCTTCGGCGGCGGTGTATTCATCCCATTCGCCGTTGAGGAACAGCACCGGCACGTTGATCTTTTTCGCCGCATTCAAATAGCACTGGCGATCGCTGTGCAGCACGTCACTGATGTGGAAGTGCATCTGCCCGTATTCGTGCTCGGCCAGGCTGCTGACGTGGCGATAGTTGAAGCGCTTGAACAGTGACGGCAGGTGTTTGCCGATAGTGCTGTTGACCAGGTGCCCGACGCGGTCGCCGTCGCGCTGGCCGAGGTAATCGACACCGCGCTCCAGGTAATCAAGCATGTGTGCGTTGATCACCGGCGAGAACGAGCTGATCACGGCTTTCTCGATACGCCGCGGCTGATGGGCCAGGGCAACCAGGGTGGCTGCGCCGCCCCAGGAAAACGACAGCACATGTTCGGCGCCGAAGTGGTCGATCAGCTCCAGCAGGATCTGCCCTTCGACTTCCTTGGTGAGATGTTTCTCGTGACGATTGTGGATTTTCGACCGGCCCGCGTAGGGCTGGTCGTAGCAAACCACGTTGAATTGCGGGTGCAGGTTTTTCACAGTCTGTGCAAACGACGCAGTCGTGGCCATCGAGCCGTTGACCAGAATGATGGTCTTTTCTGCGGCGTCTGCGCGATAGAACTCCGTGTAAACCCGATACTGACCCTGTATATCCAGCACAGCGATTTCTGGCCTCATGTCATAAGACTCCTGGCAAGCAAGCGGGTATGCGCGCAAATAGAGATTGCACGAGCTTTGTGACAGGTAGGCATACGCCTGGAATTTGCTTGGCCCATGTCGATCCATGACTTCGGTCGACGGGTGTTGTTATTGGCGGGCAGTCTGCCGGCTGAGGCGCAACCCAGAGGGCTGACGACCGGCAAAAAGTTTCTTAGAGGTATGGTGTGACTAATCGGTCACAATTTGGCCGACGTCCTGATTCAAGCAGTGGGAAAGGGATCGCGCAAGTGCCTTTGGTAAATTGTTCGACAACTTCTGCTGAGCGGTCGCCGGCTTAGAACAAATGGATCTCTTCGGTGCGCAAAGCGCGGTACTCGCCCGGTTTTAGCGCGTTATCCAGCGACAGCGGGCCCATGGATTCGCGGTGAAGGCGCAACACTTTGTTGTTGAAGTGACCAAACATGCGCTTCACCTGATGGTAGCGACCCTCGACGATGCTCAGGCGCGCCACTCGCGGGCCGAGTACATCGAGTTGCGCCGGTTGCGTGGTCAGGTTTTCGAAGGCGAAGTAGATGCCCTCGGCAAACGTGACTGCATACTCCGGCCCGATCTCCTGTTCGGTCTCGACGTAATAGACCTTCGGCAGTTTGGTCTGCGGTTGGGTCAGCCGTCGCGACCAGCCGCCATCGTTGGTGATCAGCATCAGCCCGGTGGTGTTGAAGTCGAGGCGACCGGCGATGTGCAGGTCGTCCTTGTCCGGTTCATCGATCAGATCAAGCACGGTCGGGTGCTGCGGATCGCGAGTGGCACTGACGCACCCCGGCGGCTTGTGCAGCATGAAGTAGCGTGCCGGTTTGCCGAGTTGCAAGACTTCTTCGTCGACTTCGACGCGGCTGAATTCCAACACTTCGCTGTGCGGGTCGCTGACGACTTTTCCGTCGATCCGCACGCGCTTTTCCACCAGCAACAGGCGAACCTGCTGACGGTTGTAGCGGGGCAGGTTGCTGAGGAAACGGTCGACGCGCATGGTCAGGAATCGGCGGATAAAGGGCCGCGTATCTTACGGGATCGGCCGCGCCGCTGCTTGCAGTTGCGCCTCGACCTGCGCGCAGCGCGGGCACAGACAGGATTGATTGCGCAGCGCTGCGGGCAAGGCTTCAAGCACTGCCGGATCGATGCTCACGGCATAGCACCAGCAGGCCTGGTCGGCGGTGCGCGGGTCAGCCAGGGTGCAGTCGTTGCGCGCGCCGCAGGCCGGGCAGAGGTCGGGTTTGATGTCGGAATCAGGCATAGGACGAGTAAGGCATTTCCACGCAATTGCGGTTACGGCCAGTTTGTCTGGCCTGCTACATCGCATGATCGGCCCGAGACAGCAGGGTATGCAAGGTGTCATCAGCACGTACGGTGGTGGCACCGATGTATTCCTGGGCATTACGCAGGGCAACAGTGGGAGCGGGCTTGCTCGCGAAGGCGTCCTGTCAGTCAGTGATTCATCACTGACCCACCGCTTTCGCGAGCAAGCCC
>NZ_JASCPO010000119.1:0-17833 GCF_029960145.1 Pseudomonas sp. PS01299
CACCGCTCTTTCAACTCCTTCCAGGCTTCGATGAACTGAAGCGAGCCGCTGCCGAAAACTGCGTAACTCATTGAATCTCAAGGAGTTTTCCGTTTCGACTGCGCCGGAAGTGGGGCGAATTATAGACCTCCTGAATCTGCCGTCAACCGTTAATTTCAGTTTTCTTTCAACAACTTACAGATCGGTTAAAAAACGCACAAATCCATCTATATATAGGCAGAAAACAGCCTTCTTCTATATAGAAGCGATACTCAAAGCACTCCATCAGCCTTGAGTGCCTCTACCGCACCTGCGCCCAGACCCAGCACCCGCTGCAAAACCTCCAACGTATGCTCGCCCAATAAAGGAGGCGCGCGAAGGTACTCGACCGGCGTCTGCGACAGCCGGATCGGACTCGCCACCTGCGGGACCATCCCCGCCAATGCATGCGGCAGCTCTATCGCCAACCCACGCGCCTTCACCTGCGGATCCTCAAACACTTGGGACAGATCATTGATCGGCCCACACGGCACACCCGCTTGCTCCAGCTGAGCCACCCATTCGGCGGTAGTCTTGAATACCGTCGCCTGGCGGATCAGAGGAATCAACACCGCGCGGTTAGCCACCCGCAGCTTGTTAGTCGCGAATCGCGGATCGTCCGCCCACTGCGGCTGGCCCGCCACCTCGGCAAACTTGCGGAACTGGCCGTCATTGCCAACGGTAAGAATGAAATCACCGTCGGCCGTCGGGAAGTCCTGATAAGGCACGATGTTCGGGTGTGCATTACCCAGACGCTTCGGCGCATTGCCGGTAGTCAGATAGTTCATCGCCTGATTCGCCAGACATGCGACCTGCACATCCAGCAAAGCCATATCGATGTGTTGCCCGCCACCGTCGTGATCACGATGAGCCAGCGCCGCCAGTATCGCCACGGTCGAATACAGCCCCGTAAGAATGTCCGTCAGCGCCACTCCCACCTTCACCGGCCCGGCGCCTTCATCACCTTCAGGGCGACCGGTCAGGCTCATCAACCCGCCCAGCCCCTGAATCATGAAGTCATAACCCGCACGCTTGGCATACGGCCCGGTTTGACCGAAGCCAGTGATCGAGCAATAGATCAGATCCGGATTGATCGCCTTCAGCGACTCGTAGTCCAGCCCATAGGCAGCCAGCCCACCGACCTTGAAGTTCTCGATCAGAATGTCCGACTTCGCCGCCAGCTCCCGTACCAGGTTCTGCCCTTCAGGCCGAGTGAAGTCGATCGTCACCGATTGCTTGTTGCGGTTGGCCGACAGGTAATAGGCCGCCTCGCTGGTGTTTTCCCCATAAGCATCCTTAAGGAACGGCGGCCCCCAGGCGCGCGTATCATCGCCATTGCCCGGGCGCTCGACCTTGATCACCTCGGCGCCAAGGTCGGCGAGAATCTGCCCGGCCCACGGCCCGGCCAGCACGCGCGATAAATCCAGTACCCGCAGATGCGACAGCGCGCCCATGGTCGCTCTCCTGTTAATAGAACGCCTGCAGACCGGTTTGCGCGCGACCGAGGATCAGCGCGTGAACGTCGTGAGTACCTTCATAGGTATTCACCACTTCCAGGTTGACCAGATGACGGGCCACACCGAACTCGTCAGAGATACCGTTACCACCCAGCATGTCACGGGCCATGCGAGCGATATCCAGCGACTTGCCACAGGAGTTGCGCTTCATGATCGAAGTGATTTCGACCGCGGCAGTGCCCTCATCCTTCATGCGACCCAGGCGCAGACAGCCTTGCAGCGCCAGAGTGATCTCGGTCTGCATGTCGGCCAGCTTCTTCTGAATAAGCTGGGTGGCAGCCAATGGGCGCCCGAACTGCTGACGATCAAGGGTGTACTGGCGAGCGGTGTGCCAGCAGAACTCGGCAGCGCCCAATGCGCCCCAGGAGATGCCATAGCGTGCGGAGTTAAGGCAGGTGAACGGGCCTTTCAGGCCGCGCACGTCCGGGAAGATGTTTTCTTCCGGCACAAACACGTTGTCCATGACGATTTCGCCGGTGATCGAGGCGCGCAGGCCGACCTTGCCGTGAATCGCCGGAGCGCTCAAGCCCTTCCAGCCTTTCTCCAGGACGAAGCCACGGATGTCGCCGGCATCGTCCTTGGCCCAGACCACGAACACATCGGCGATCGGGCTGTTGGTGATCCACATCTTGGCGCCGGTCAGGCTGTAGCCGCCGTCGACTTTGCGCGCACGGGTGATCATCGCGCCCGGGTCGGAGCCGTGGTTTGGCTCGGTCAGACCGAAGCAGCCGATCCATTCGCCGGAAGCCAATTTCGGCAGGTATTTCTGTTTCTGTGCTTCAGTGCCGAATTCGTTGATCGGCACCATCACCAATGAGGACTGCACACTCATCATAGAACGGTAGCCAGAGTCGACACGCTCGACTTCGCGAGCAATCAGCCCGTAGCTGACGTAGTTCAGACCGCTGCCACCGTATTGTTCAGGGATGGTCGCACCGAGCAGACCGACTTCGCCCATTTCGCGGAAGATTGCCGGGTCGGTTTTCTCATGGCGGAAAGCTTCAAGCACGCGTGGCGCCAGGCTCTGCTGAGCGAATTGGGCGGCGGTGTCGCGGATCATGCGCTCCTCTTCGGTGAGCTGTTGATCCAGCAGCAGGGGATCGATCCAGTTGAAGCTAGCTTTACCGCCCATGAGTGAGTCCTCGCAAATCGGTGAATTAACGTGGCATTGATCCTAGGCCCGGTTGGCCAGCGCGGCAAACGAGGATTTCGCATCCTGTTGTGCTAATTTCTCACTCCGAAACGTCGCTGAATGCCTTTTATGCGGCGCATTAGTGAGGTTGACGTACATGCGCAGGAAGATACCCAGCACCACGGCCCTGATCAGCTTCGAAGCCGCCGCCCGCCACGAAAGCTTTACCAAGGCTGCCGAAGAACTTTCCCTCACCCAGGGCGCCATTTGCCGACAGATCGCCAGCCTTGAGGAGTTCCTCAGTGTGGAACTGTTCCGACGCTCGCGACGTGGAGTGAAGCTGACGGAAGCGGGACTTTCCTACAGCCGTCGGGTGGCCACGCAGCTCGACGCCGTCGAGCGCGACACGCTTTCGGTGATGGGCCAGCAGGGCACAAATGTGATCGAACTGGCGGTGGTGCCCACCTTCGGCACGCAATGGCTGCTGCCACGGCTCAAGGACTTCCAGCTCAAACACCCGGAAGTAACGGTCAACCTGACCAACCGCACCCGCCCGTTCCTGTTTGCCGACACTGATTTCGATGCGGCAATCTACTTTGGCGACGCCGATTGGTCGGGTACCGAATCCCACAGGCTGATGGGCGAAAATCCGATGCCGGTATGCAGCCCCGCTCTCCTCGGCAGCAAGAAACATCTGACACCCAACGAGATTGCCGAGCTGCCTCTGTTGCAGCAAACCACCCGTCCCTACGCCTGGCGGCAGTGGTTCAACTCCCTGAACCTGAACATCCCACGCGACATGACAGGTCCGCGCTACGAGCTATTCTCCATGCTGGCTCAGGCCGCCATGCACGACATGGGCATCGCGCTGATTCCACCGTTTCTGATTCAGCGCGAACTGGCCGAGAAACGCCTGGTGGTCGCCAACCCGAATGCGCTCTCCAGCATTAAGGCGTATTACCTGATGATTCCGGAGCGAAAGGTCGAATCAGCATCACTCAAGGCTTTTCGCGATTGGCTGGTCAACCAGGCAAACAGCTACAGCCTAGAAGGATAAGGCCTTACAGCGATTACTAACCCGGTAGTCAGGAAAATCAAAGCGCTACAGATATAAGTATTTGTCGCAAAATCGCAGACTGTATCCGAAAGTCGTACAGACGTCCCACAAGCGCCTGCGGACGTGGCTTTGAGCCTCTATTCACGACTCATTACGGCCTATTCACGCCGCCGATGAGAAATTTTTTCAAATTCAGCCAGAATCCTTGCAAGGCACGGCCTGCAAGGGATTCAGCTGGCCATCTGCGACATTCGGTCACGGGATGACTTGTAGTTAATTTTCCGTCACCCGTCATAATCCCTTGAAGGGCATAAAGTTCGCCTGCAAAATGCCGCGCCCCGCCCTGATTTGGCGGGATCGTGCTGATCGGCCGCCCCAGTCGCACCATCCGCAGTGCCTGGGTTTACTCAATAAGATCACGCAGGAGATTTGACGTGCACATTGGTGTTCCTCTCGAAACCCAGACCGGTGAAACACGGGTTGCTGCAACCCCGGAAACCATTAAAAAGCTGATCAGCCAAGGCCATAAGGTCACTGTGCAAACCGGCGCCGGCGTTAAAGCCAGTGTTGTCGACAGTGCCTATGAAGCGGCGGGCGCGACCATTGGCAGTGCCAACGATGCGTTCGGCGCCGAGCTGATTCTCAAAGTGGTCGCCCCCAGCGACGCCGAACTGGCGCTGATCAAGCGCGGCACGGTGCTGGTGGGCATGCTCAACCCCTTCAATAACGACACCATTGCCAAAATGGCCGAGTGCGGGATCACTGCGTTCGCCCTTGAGGCGGCGCCGCGTACCTCTCGGGCGCAGAGTCTCGATGTGCTGTCGTCGCAGGCGAACATCGCCGGCTACAAGGCGGTGTTGCTGGCTGCGCACTACTATCCGCGCTTCATGCCAATGCTGATGACCGCTGCGGGCACCGTGAAAGCGGCGCGCGTACTGATTCTCGGCGCGGGCGTGGCCGGGTTGCAGGCGATTGCCACGGCGAAACGTCTGGGTGCGGTGATCGAAGCGTCTGACGTGCGTCCGGCGGTGAAGGAACAGATCGAATCCCTCGGCGCCAAGTTCGTCGATGTGCCTTACGAGACTGACGAAGAGCGTGAATGCGCGGTCGGTGTCGGCGGTTACGCTCGCCCGATGCCGGCGAGCTGGATGCAACGTCAGGCCCAGGCTGTGCACGAACGCGCCAGGCAGGCCGACATCGTCATCACCACCGCACTGATCCCGGGCCGCAAGGCGCCGACACTGTTGAGCGCAGACACCGTGGCGCAGATGAAGCCGGGCTCGGTGGTCATCGACCTCGCGGCTGCGCAGGGCGGCAACTGCCCGCTGACCGTCGCCGATCAGGTCGTGGTCGAGAACGGCGTGACCATCGTCGGCCCGACCAACCTGGCCGGTGAAGTCGCTGCAGACGCCTCGGCGCTGTACGCCCGCAACCTGCTGGACTTCCTCAAGCTGGTGTTCACCAAAGAAGGCCAGTTCGACGTCAACCTCGAAGACGACATCGTCGCCGCGTGCCTGATGTGCCGCGACGGCCAAGTCATCCGCAAAAACGCCTAAGCAGGGATTCAGACGATGGAAGAGCTTATCTCCCCCGGTATCTACAACCTGATCATCTTCGTGCTGGCGATTTATGTCGGTTACCACGTGGTCTGGAACGTTACACCTGCGCTGCACACGCCGTTGATGGCGGTGACCAATGCCATTTCGGCAATCGTGATCGTCGGCGCCATGCTCGCTGCTGCGCTGACCGTCACGCCGCTGGGCAAGACCATGGGCACCCTCGCCGTGGCACTGGCTGCGGTCAACGTGTTTGGTGGCTTCCTGGTCACCCGCCGCATGCTTGAGATGTTCAAGAAGAAAGCCCCGAAAGCAAAAGAAGAGGCGCCGAAGTAATGAGCATGAATCTCGTCACGACGCTCTACCTGATCGCGTCGATCTGCTTTATCCAGGCCCTTAAAGGCCTGTCGCACCCGACCACGTCGCGGCGCGGCAATCTGTTCGGCATGCTCGGCATGGCGCTGGCCATCCTCACCACCATCGGCCTCATCTATAAGCTCGGCGCGGAACTGGCGACTGCCGGTATCGGTTACGTGATCGTCGGCCTGCTGATCGGCGGCACCGCCGGTTCGATCATGGCCAAGCGCGTCGAAATGACCAAGATGCCAGAGCTGGTCGCGTTCATGCACAGCATGATCGGTCTGGCGGCGGTGTTCATCGCCATTGCTGCGGTGGTTGAGCCGCAATCGCTGGGCATCGTCAAGCATCTGGGCGATTCGATCCCGGCGGGCAACCGTCTGGAGCTGTTCCTCGGCGCGGCGATTGGTGCAATCACCTTCTCCGGCTCGGTGATCGCGTTTGGCAAGCTGTCGGGCAAGTACAAGTTCCGCCTGTTCCAGGGTGCGCCGGTACAGTTCGCCGGTCAGCACAAGCTGAACGCGGTACTCGGTCTGGCGACACTGGTGCTGGGCGTGACCTTCATGCTCACCGGCAACCTTGCCGCGTTCGCGCTGATGCTGGCCCTGGCGTTCGTGATGGGCGTGCTGATCATCATCCCGATCGGTGGCGCCGACATGCCGGTAGTAGTGTCGATGCTCAACAGTTACTCGGGTTGGGCGGCAGCGGGTATCGGCTTCTCGCTGAACAACTCGATGCTGATCATTGCCGGCTCTCTGGTGGGTTCGAGCGGTGCGATCCTCTCGTACATCATGTGCAAGGCGATGAACCGTTCCTTCTTTAATGTACTGCTTGGCGGTTTCGGCAACACGGCCGACGCAGGACCTGCCGGTGCGAAAGAAGCCCGTCCGGTGAAATCCGGTTCGGCCGACGACGCAACGTTCCTGCTGACCAACGCCGACACCGTGATCATCGTCCCGGGTTACGGCCTGGCGGTGGCCCGTGCGCAGCATGCATTGAAAGAGCTGACCGAGAAACTGACCCATCGCGGCGTGACCGTGAAGTACGCGATCCACCCGGTGGCCGGTCGCATGCCAGGGCACATGAACGTCCTGCTCGCCGAGGCCGAAGTGCCTTACGACCAGGTGTTCGAGATGGAAGACATCAACTCCGAGTTCGGCCAGGCCGACGTGGTGCTGGTACTCGGCGCCAACGACGTGGTCAACCCGGCCGCCAAGAACGATCCGAAATCGCCGATTGCCGGCATGCCGATTCTCGAAGCGTTCAAGGCCAAGACCATCATCGTCAACAAGCGCTCGATGGCCAGCGGTTATGCCGGTCTGGACAACGAACTGTTCTACCTGGACAAGACCATGATGGTGTTCGGCGACGCGAAGAAAGTCATCGAAGACATGGTCAAAGCGGTCGAGTAATCCTGCGCAGTTGCACCGGACGCCCCGACTTGTCGGGGCGTTTTTGTTTGCGCAAACCGTCGGACAATTTGCCACGTTGTTGCAGATCCAGTAACGGTGTTTTACTTGAAACCCGCTAAATAGACGCCTCGTTTGCGACCTTGGTAGCGGGACAGGCGCCCGCGAAATTCACTAGACTGCGCATCCTGCTACTCGCTTCCCGAGAAAATAATCCATGTACCGTGACCGTATTCGCCTGCCTTCGTTGTTGGATAAAGTGATGAGCGCCGCCGACGCCGCCGCGCTGATTGAAGACGGCATGACCGTCGGCATGAGCGGCTTCACCCGCGCGGGCGAAGCCAAAGCTGTCCCTCACGCACTGGCCGAGCGAGCCAAGGTCACGCCGCTGAAGATCAGCCTGATGACCGGCGCGAGCCTGGGCAACGACCTCGACAAGCAACTGACCGAGGCCGGCGTGTTGTCGCGGCGCATGCCGTTCCAGGTCGACAGCACCTTGCGCAAGGCGATCAACGCCGGCGAAGTGATGTTCATCGACCAGCACCTGTCGGAAACCGTCGAGCAACTGCGCAACCAGCAACTGAAGCTGCCGGACATCGCAGTGATCGAAGCCGTGGCCATCACCGAGCAAGGCCACATCGTGCCGACCACCTCGGTGGGCAACTCGGCGAGCTTCGCGATTTTCGCCAAGCAGGTGATTGTCGAGATCAACCTTGCGCACAACGCCAACCTCGAAGGCCTGCATGACATCTATATCCCCACCTATCGCCCGACGCGCACGCCGATCCCGCTGGTGAAAGTCGACGATCGCATCGGCAGCACCGCGATCCCGATCCCGCCGGAGAAGATTGTCGCCATCGTCATCACTCAGCAGGCGGATTCGCCGTCCACGGTGTCGACCCCGGATGTCGACACCAATGCCATCGCCGAGCACCTGATCACCTTCTTCAAGCAGGAAGTCAATGCCGGGCGCATGACCAACAAGCTCGGCCCGTTGCAGGCCGGGATCGGCAACATCGCCAACGCGGTGATGTGCGGCCTGATCGATTCGCCGTTCGAAGACCTGACCATGTACTCCGAAGTGCTGCAGGACTCGACCTTCGACCTGATCGACGCCGGCAAGCTGAGCTTTGCGTCGGGCAGCTCGATCACTTTGTCGGAGCGGCGCAACAGCGACGTGTTCGGCAACCTGGAGAAGTACAAGGACAAACTGGTGCTGCGCCCGCAGGAGATCTCCAACCACCCGGAAGTGGTGCGTCGTCTGGGTATCATTGGCATCAACACCGCGCTGGAGTTCGATATCTACGGCAACGTCAACTCCACCCACGTCTGCGGCACGCGGATGATGAACGGTATCGGCGGTTCGGGGGACTTTGCGCGCAACGCGCACCTGGCGGTGTTCGTGACCAAATCGATCGCGAAGGGCGGGGCGATTTCCAGCGTGGTGCCGATGGTCAGCCACGTTGACCACACCGAGCATGACGTCGACATTCTGGTGACCGAAGTCGGTCTGGCTGACCTACGCGGCCTGGCCCCACGCGAACGCGCTCGGGTGATCATCGACAACTGTGTGCACCCGGACTATCGCCAGGCGCTGAACGACTACTTCACCGCAGCGTGCGCCATCGGTGGCCACACCCCGCACATTCTGCGTGATGCCTTGAGCTGGCACATAAACCTGGAAGAAACCGGGCACATGCTGGCGGTGTAATTCACACAGTCAAACCGCTGATGCAAACACAATTTGTGTCAGCGGATTTTTTAACCCGCCACATCTGGCAAAAACTGTACTGCTGTACCGGTTGTTTCCTACAGATTTTGCCTACCTCCTTCCTCGAATTGAGCAAAAACGCACCACATTAGTGCTGACAGGTACAGTTTGCTCAATTTCGACCCGTACACCCCCTATAAACAGTTAACTGGTCACTCACAATACAGTTGAACTGTATCTAGAGAGACTAGGCAAACGAGAGGATCATGGGCACCAGTTAAACCACTACCTGATCCCGCCACAAGCGGAAGGATGTCAACCATGGAACGTACACTCAGTTCCGAACTGTTCTTCGAAGACAAAGCTGCAAAAAACCAGGCTTCCCTGCCTCTGCGCGTTATCGCTAACCTGATGTTGTGGCAGCGCCGCATCTCCAGCCGCCACCAACTGGCTCGTCTGGATTCGCGTCTGCTGGCTGACGCCGGTATAAGCGAAGCACAACGCTACGAAGAGCTGAGCAAGCCGTTCTGGCGCTAAGTAGCGTCGCTGGCTCTGGTCGTCAGACCCACCGCCAGCAACCCGAATTGAACACACAAGACCCGTCGCGGGAAACCGCGACGGGTTTTGTCGTTTCAGGGTTCGAAAATGCCCGTACAGCAGAATATTCAAAGTACAGGTACAGTTCTCAATAAACAAAATCTGAACCAGTACAATTTTTCATGAGTGTATCTGCTCGCCAAACTGCATCGGGCGCAGCATGTCCTTAACCCTCCTCGGTTTAAGGAAAACGCCATGAAAGGCTTACAGGATGTTTCGACAGCTTCGACTCTACCCCGCGCTCACTCGCACCTGCTGCGGCGCCTGTTTCGACCCCTGTGGCAAGGACTGGAGCGCGCCAGGACGCGGCGCCTGCTGGCTCAACTGGACCAGCGCGACCTAGCGGATCTGGGCCTCAGCCATGCCGATCGGCTCAGAGAACTGGAGAAACCCTTCTGGCGCTAGCATTCTGCCCACTGTCCGAACCTCGCGCGCAGGCCTAATATCCACGCCAGAACGTGGCGAATCTTCTGTAACCCGCGTCTGACTCATCAGACACAAGCCACCTCTCAATACGGTTTACTATCAGGAGATCCACCATGTCCCGTCTTCGCCTGCTCAGCGCTGCCGCCTTGCTGGCCGTGGCTGCCAACGCCAGTGCCTCCAGCTTCATTGTGACCACCGATGCCGTGGTTGGCGCGCTGAAATCCTCCTCGGACGCCACCTCCGATGTCAGCTCTTCGCTGCGTGACAACAAAGTCGTGATCGCCGCCCGTGACGACGCTGCCAGCTTCGTCGCCAGTGAAGGCCAGATCCGTGGCGTGAAACTGGAAAGTGCTCTGGACCTGATCCGTCATCAGGCACCGCAACTGAACGCGACCGACTTCCAACTGGCGCAAGCCATCCTCGCGATCTGATTCGCCATTGCCGGACGGGGCACGCCAGTCGTGTCCCGATGTCTCGCCGCTGGCTCTGGCCCGGGCATTTGCGCTAGCCTTGAAGCTCGTTAACCGTTACCGAGTCTCATGCGTTTATTCAGACTGTTTTTCCCTTGCGTATTGGTCAGTGCCTTCTGGGCGACCTCGGTCGATGCCTTTGATGTCTCCACACAAAACACCGTGGTCAGCGTTTGGGCGACCGGAATGGTGTCTTCCGCACCATTCGACCGTAAACTGATCATCGCCGCTCACGATGACGCGGCGGCGTTTGTCGCCAGTGACGGTCAATTGCGCGGCGCGCAGCTCGAATCCGCCCTGCATTACTTGCGCAAATCCCGACCAAAACTTCATGTCAGCGACCTTGAACTGGCACAGGCAATTCTCGTCCAATAGTAATCATGATCCCTCGTTAACATTGCCCTCCGGAGTCGTTCCATGCGTAGCCCGCTGATTGCTGCCGCCCTTGGCCTGTTTTTGTTGGCCGACGTGGCCCAGGCACACACCCTGGTAGCCACCAGTAACATCATCGTTCGTGCCTCCCAGCGCACCATCGATTTCACCTCCGATACCACGACGTCGATTCGCGATTCGAAAATCATCCGCGAAGCCCACGACGATGCGGCCAGCTTCGTTGCCACCAACGGCGATATCCGCGGTGCGCACCTGGAAGCCGCCCTCAACACCTTGCGCACGCGCGTGCCGGAAGCTCGCGACGCCAGTGATCAGGTGCTCGCCGAAGCCATCCTCGCCCTGTGAAGTCACTCGGCGCCTGGCTGCTGGCCGGGGCACTGTTGCTGCTTGGCAACAGCGCCCACGCCAGCCTGCAATTGCGACTCAAGACCGACGGCCTGAGCCCCGCCCAGCAACAGGCCAGTCAAACGCTGCTCGATGAAGCCATGCAGAAACTGCCGCCCAGTTTCGTCGAACAGCTGGATCGGCGCATCGACGTCGGCTGGTCCGACGACATGCCTAGCAATGCGTACGGCCAGGCGACCCTGGTTGCCGAGCTCGACCTGAACCGCAAACTGCTCGCCGGCCTCACCGACGGCAGCGCGGCCACAGAGAAAACCAATCGCCCCCATGGCACTGTGCGCCAGGAACTGCTGGCAACGGTGCTGCATGAACTCACCCACATTTATGACCGCGCGCGCCTGTGGCCCGCCGCCGAGCGCACGCTGATTCAGCGCTGCACTCGCCGCAGTAACAGCGCCGGCCTGGTCGGCATTCCCGATGAGTGCCGTGGCCAGACCGAGCGACGCTTTACCCTCAGCGATGATCCACGTCTGCTTGATCTCGCCGGTTGGCAACAATACGTCGGCCGCCGCGGCGAGCGTGAACAACACAATCGTCAGGTGGCCCGCAGCCCGGACCTGTACGAGATCTCCAGCCCGAAAGAGTTTGTCGCGGTCAACATGGAGTATTTCCTCCTCGACCCGAGCTACGCCTGCCGCCGTCCGGCGCTCTATCGCTACTACAAGGCGCGCTTCGGCTGGGCACCACCGGCCAAGGACACCTGCAGCAATACCTTCGCCTTTCTCAACGCCGGCAACGACTTCGCCAAACAGCCCTTGGGCCAGGTCGACCCGGAGCGGGTGTATGCCGTCGATTATCTGCTGGCTGAAGCCAACCAGAACTGGGTCAGCCGCTGGGGCCACAGCATGCTGCGGCTGGTGATCTGCGCGCCGGGTCGACCACGGGGCCCGGATTGCCGGCTCGACCTCGACCAGCATCTGGTGCTGTCCTACCGCGCCTTTGTCGGTGACGTGCAGCTGTCGAGCTGGGACGGTCTGGTCGGCAAGTACCCGTCGCGGTTGTTCGTGCTGCCACTGGCCCAAGTGATCGACGAGTACACCAAGACCGAGCTGCGCAGCCTTGCCTCCGTGCCGCTGAACCTGTCGCGCAGTGAGATCGAAGGCGTGGTCGAACACGCTGCCGAGATGCACTGGAGCTATGACGGCAACTACTTCTTCCTGTCGAACAACTGCGCGGTGGAAGGCCTCAAGCTGCTGCGCAGCGGCAGCAACAACAAGCAACTTGTCGGCCTCGACAGCATCATGCCCAACGGCTTGCTGGAGGTGATGAAAGGTCGCGGGTTGGCCGACACCAGCGTGCTCGACAATCCCAAGGAAGCCCTGCGCCTGGGCTACCGCTTCGATTCGTTCCGCGATCGCTATCAGGCGATGTTCGATGTGTTGAAAAAGCAGCTGCCGATCAAGCAAACCAGCGTCGAAGATTGGCTATCGCTGTCTGCCGAAGAACGTCGCCAGTGGTTCGAACGTGCAGACCTGCGCACCAGCGCTGCATTGCTCCTGCTGGAACAGGCGAGTTATCGCCGCCAGTTGCTGCTGGCCCAGGACGAGGTCAAGCAGCGCTACCTCGGCGCCCGGGAGCTGGAAAACGGCGGCATGGACAAGGCCAACGCCACCCTGCAGGAAATTCTCGCCAACAGCGGCTTCCTCAGTCGTCCGGCAGAACTGCTCGACAGCCGTGGCTACGGGCTGCCGCAACCAAGCGAGTTCAAGCGCCTGCAGGACGAAAGCGCCCAACGCCAGAAACAACTGCTGGCGCTGAGCGGCGATCTGGACAAGGAAGTGCGCAAGTTGCTGGAACCCAAGCGAGCGGCCGAAATTGCCGCCAGCGAAGCCAACGTGAAGCAGATCGGCGAGCATCTGCGCAGACTGCACAAGGCATCTGGCGGACTGGAGTTGCCTTAAAAGCAAAAAGATCGCAGCCTGCGGCAGTTCCTACAGAGATAAATGTAGGAGCTGCCGCAGGCTGCGATCTTTTTATTGCCTGTAAATCAGTACAAAACACCATCCAGAATTTCGTAAACGATCCCGGTACCCACCGCGATCAGCACAATATCACCCCCGGCCCGGCGCCACTCATAACCCGGATACACTGGCAGACGACTCAGCGCCCGACCGTCCAGCCGCTCGCCGTAGTAACCATGCGGTAACGGCCGACCGCGCTCCAGATGGATGCCCGGTGGTGGCGGTGCGCCGCGCACGAAGTAGCCGTGATTGTCGCGAATGGTCTGCCGTACCGGGCCGAAGTCGCGTGGCGGGCCGCCTCGGTGGTCGTTCTGCGGGCCACGGTGATCGTCACCACGGTTATCGTAGTGGCCCTGCTGCGGGCCGCCGTGGTCATGATCATCGCGTGGATCGGCGCTGGCCAGCAGCGGCGTCGCGCTGAGCATCAGCACACCCAGTCCGGCAATCAGACGTTTCGGCATTTTCATCAAGTCTTCCTCACTGCACCAACAGCAAAAAGGGATTCAGAACGTGGTTCTGAATCCCTCGGTCTTGCTCAATTAGGCCGTGATGTGAGGCGCTAATTCCTCTGTATCAGGAACTTTACCTTCAGTTGACGCGGGCCTGACGCACGCCTTCGGACAGCGCCTTGCACAGACCCAGCACACCATCGACAGCCTGGGCCGGCGTGGTCGCATTGGCGATGTGATCGATCAGTGCCGAACCCACCACCACCCCGTCCGCCAAACGAGCGATGGACGCCGCCTGCTCCGGAGTACGGATACCGAAACCGATGCTGATCGGCAGGTCAGTGTGTCGACGCAGACGAGTCACCGCTTCTTCGACATGCTCCAGAGTCGCAGCACCGGCACCGGTCACACCGGCCACCGACACGTAGTAAACGAAGCCCGAGCTGCCATTGAGCACTTTCGGCAGACGCGCATCGTCAGTGGTCGGGGTGGTCAGGCGGATGAAGTCCAGACCCGCAGCCTGTGCCGGGTCGCACAGTTCATTATTGTGCTCTGGCGGCATGTCGACCACGATCAGACCGTCGACGCCCGCTTCCTTGGCATCAGCGATGAAACGTTCAACGCCGTACATGTGGATCGGGTTGAAATAGCCCATCAGCACCAGCGGCGTGTCGCTGTTGCCTTCGCGAAACTCGCGAACCATTTGCAGGGTTTTCGCCAGATTCTGCTTGGCGCCCAAGGCACGGATATTCGCCAGTTGAATCGCCGGGCCGTCGGCCATCGGGTCGGTGAACGGCATGCCCAGCTCGATCACGTCGGCGCCAGCGCCCGGCAGACCTTTGAGGATCGCCAGCGAAGTGTCGTAGTCCGGATCACCGGCGGTGACGAAGGTCACCAGCGCGGCGCGATTCTGTTGCTTGAGGTCGGCAAAACGGGTTTGCAGGCGGCTCATCAGTGTTTCTCCTGCTTCGACTGTTCCATGTGATGCATGACGGTCTGCATGTCTTTGTCGCCACGGCCGGAGAGGTTGACCACCATCAGGTGATCCTTCGGCAGTTTCGGTGCGCGTTTGAACACTTCAGCCAGCGCATGCGCGCTTTCCAGTGCCGGGATGATGCCTTCGAGGCGGCAGCACTGGTGGAACGCAGCGAGGGCTTCGTCGTCGGTGACCGAGGTGTACTGGACGCGGCCGATGTCATGCAACCAGGCGTGCTCAGGGCCAATGCCCGGATAATCGAGACCGGCGGAAATCGAGTGGGCGTCGATGATCTGGCCATCGTCGTCCTGCAACAGGAAGGTACGGTTGCCGTGCAGCACACCGGGTACGCCGCCGTTGAGGCTCGCCGCGTGCTTGCCGGTTTCGATGCCGTAACCGGCCGCTTCAACCCCGATGATTTCGACGCTTTGATCATCGAGGAACGGGTGGAACAGGCCCATGGCGTTGGAACCGCCGCCGATGCACGCCACCAGACTGTCCGGCAGACGACCTTCCTGAGCTTGCAACTGCTCGCGGGTCTCCTTGCCGATCACCGCCTGGAAGTCGCGCACCATGGCTGGGTACGGGTGCGGGCCGGCCACGGTGCCGATCAGGTAGAAGGTGCTGTCGACGTTGGTCACCCAGTCACGCAGCGCTTCGTTCATCGCGTCTTTCAGGGTGCCGGTGCCGGCCACCACCGGGATCACCTCGGCGCCCAGCAGCTTCATGCGGAACACGTTGGCCTGCTGACGTTCGATGTCCGTGGTGCCCATGTAGATCACGCAGTCCAGACCGAAACGTGCGGCCACGGTGGCCGTTGCCACGCCGTGCATGCCGGCACCGGTCTCGGCGATGATGCGTTTCTTGCCCATGCGCCGCGCCAGCAGGATCTGGCCGATGCAGTTGTTGATCTTGTGCGCGCCGGTGTGGTTCAGCTCTTCGCGTTTGAGGTAGATCTTCGCGCCGCCGCAGAACTCGGTCAGACGCTCGGCGAAGTACAGCGGGCTCGGACGACCGACATAGTCACGCTGGAAGTAGGCCAGCTCTTCCTTGAACGCCGGATCTTCCTTGGCCGCCTCGTATTCGCGGGACAGATCGAGGATCAACGGCATCAGGGTTTCCGCCACGTAGCGGCCGCCGAACGCACCGAACAGGCCGTTATCGTCAGGGCCGCTGCGCAGGTTGGAGGTGTTCGAAGTCTGGGTCATGATGTGCTCCAGGTGAATTCGGGTAAGAAGACAATGGCGTCCACTCTACCCCTGACCTTCCAGGCTGAAAACCGATAAGATCGCCACAACCTGTCAGGAAAACTCACAGATACCATGAGCCACGACCTTCCCCCGCTGAACGCCTTGCGCGCGTTCGAAGCCACCGCCCGGCTGAACAGCGTCAGCCAGGCGGCCGAACAGCTGCACGTCACTCATGGTGCAGTCAGCCGTCAGCTCAAAGTGCTCGAAGAGCATCTGGGCGTGAGCCTGTTCGTCAAGGATGGTCGCGGCTTGAAACTCACAGATTCCGGTGTTCGTTTGCGAGATGCCAGCGGTGAGGCCTTCGATCGCTTGCGCAGTGTGTGTGCCGAGCTGACGCAAAGCACCGCTGACGCGCCATTCGTGCTCGGCTGCTCCGGCAGTCTGTTGGCGCGCTGGTTCATCCCACGCCTCGGGCGGCTCAACGCAGACTTGCCGGATTTGCGACTGCATCTGTCCGCCGGTGAAGGTGATCTCGACCCCAGGCGCCCTGGACTCGATGCCTTGCTGTTGTTCGCCGAGCCGCCATGGCCGGCAGACATGCAGGTCTACGAACTGGCCGCAGAACGCATCGGCCCGGTGATGAGCCCGCTGTTCAGTGGCTACCAACGCCTGCAAGCGGCGCCGGCGTCAGCCTTGCTCAGCGAGCCGCTGCTGCACACCACATCGCGCCCGCAAGCCTGGCCGAGTTGGGCACAGCAAAATCACCTCGACGCCAAGGCGTTGAAGTTGGGGCAAGGTTTTGAGCATTTGTATTATCTGCTGGAAGCCGCAGTGGCCGGACTCGGCGTGGCAATCGCGCCAGAGCCGCTGGTGGCCGAGGACTTGAAGGCCGGTCGCCTGGTTGCGCCGTGGGGCTTTTGCGAAACCCCGGCGCAACTGGCGTTGTGGCTACCCAAGCGCGCCGCAGACGGACGCGCCCGGCAACTGGCGCAATGGCTCAAGAATGAGCTGCGCCAGACGGATCACTCGCCGCGCTTGAACAGCAAATAAGCAGCCAGCAGACCGATTGCACCGACTGCCACACCGGCGGTGGTCCAAGGGTGTTCCTGAGCGTAATCGCGGGTGGCGATGCCGGTCTCGCGGGTTTTCACTTTAACTTCTTCATAGGCATCGCTGAGCAGGCTGCGCGAATGTTTCAGCGCGCTTTCAGCGTTGCTCTTGAGCGCCTTGAGGGTCTTGCGCGACTCGTCGGACGCGTCGTCCTTCAGGCTTTCCAACGATTTGAGCAGACTCTCGATCTCGGCTTCCATGCTTTGCAACGAGGCTTTACGTAAAGAGGTGTTGGCCATGGTGGCTCTCCTGCATTGGTGATGAGTGGCGTGTGTTGGTTGGGACTTCAGCGGTTTGAGAAAGTGCAGAAAATCTGAACTTCGCTTGCATTGAGCCGCCGAAATCAACAGTGCAGATTCACTGCTAGTCTCAAATCCACACATCCAGGAGATCGCCATGAGTGACCATCACACGTACAAGAAAGTCGAGCTGGTCGGCTCGTCCACCACCAGCATCGAAGACGCCATCAACAATGCGCTGGCTGAAGCGAACAAGAGCATCAAACATCTGGAATGGTTTGAAGTGGTCGAGACCCGAGGCCACATCAAGGACGGCAAGGCTGCGCATTTCCAGGTCACACTCAAAGTCGGCTTCCGGATTGCCAGCAGCTGAGTTTGGGCTACGCTTCTGAACTTGCGCGCTGGCCGAGTGCCATAGGAATGGCAAAGCGCTACAAGGTGAGTGCATCGGCACAGCCGGTGCCCGCCTCTTTTAATCCGACCAGGGAGTGCGACCGATGAAGAAGTTCATATTGGCAGTAGGTTTGTTGAGCCTTGCGGGTGGCGCGTTTGCTGCTGGCAAGCCTTGTGAAGAGCTGAAAGGCGAGATCGCGGCGAAGCTGGATGCCAAGGGCGTTTCCGGGTATTCGCTGGAGGTTGTCGACAAGGGAGCCAATGGCGGAAAAGTTGTGGGCACCTGTGAAGGCGGCACCAAGGAAATCGTCTACAAACGCGGGTGATCGCGATTGAAATGCAAAAGCCGACGCGAAGGCGTCGGCTTTTTTGTGGGCCACTGGTTCCCAATGTGGGAGCGGGCTTGCTCGCGAAAGCGTTATGTCAGCCGACATCCAGGGTGTCTGACACTCCGTCTTCGCGAGCAAGCC